>JAEYOU010000426.1 GCA_023411405.1 Pseudomonadota bacterium
GTCGCGAGCCCCAGCGCGCACGGGCAGGCGATGATGAGGACCGAGACCGCCGCGACGAGGGCGTGCGCGAGCCGCGGCTCGGGCCCCAGCGCCATCCAGGCCGCGGCGGCGAGGAGCGCCACCGCCACCACCGCGGGCACGAACCAGGCCGAGACCGCGTCCGCGAGCCGCTGGATCGGCGCGCGGCTCCGCTGCGCGTCCATCACCATCCGCACGATCTGCGAGAGGAGCGTGTCCTTCCCCACGCGCTCGGCGACGATCACCAGCGCCCCGTTGCCGTTGAGCGTCGCCCCGGTGACGGGATCGCCGGTCCGCTTCTCGACCGGGATCGCCTCGCCCGTGACCATCGACTCGTCCACGGCCGACGCGCCCGACTCCACCCGGCCGTCCACGGGGATCTTCTCGCCGGGCCGCACCCGGAGGCGATCGCCGGGCCGCAGGGCGTCCACGTCCACGTCGCGCTCGTCGCCCGCCTCGAGGCGCCGGGCGGTGCGCGGCGCGAGCCGGAGCAGCGCCCGGACCGCGCCCGACACGCGCCCGCGGGCGCGCAGCTCGAGGACCTGCCCGAGCAGGACGAGCTCGACGATCACCGCCGCGGACTCGAAGTAGAGGGGCGGCGCCCCGTGGTCCAGGAGCGCCGCAGGGAAGGCCGCCGCCGGGAGGAGCGTCGCCGCCGCGCTCCAGAGGTACGCGGTCGCCGTCCCGAGGCCGATCAGCGTGAACATGTTGAGCCGCCGCGTCCGGAGGGACACCCAGGCGCGCTCGAAGAACGGCCAGCCGCCCCAGAGCACCACCGGCGTGGCGAGGGCCCACTGGAGCAGGGCGAACGCCTTCACCCCGAGCGCATGCCGGAGCGGCATGTCGCCGAGGACCATGTCCCCCATGGCGACGAGCAGCACCGCCGCCGCCGGCGCGAGCCCCCACCAGAAGCGCCGGCTCATCGACCGGAGCTCGGGGTTGTCCGGCTCCTCCGCCGACGGCGCGCCGCCCACCACCAGGGGCTCGAGCGCCATGCCGCAGATCGGGCAGGGGACCGGCGCCTTCTCCCGGACCTCCGGATCCATCGGGCAGACCCAGACCACCTCGGCGCCGGCCGGCGCCGCCGGCGCGGTCTCCGGCATGGCGCCCGGCCCGCGCGAGAGGAAGCGGCCCGGATCCGCCGTGAACTTCGCGAGGCACTTCGGGTTGCAGAAGAAGTACCGCCGGCCGGCGTGCTCGAGCTGCCCGCCCTTCGGCGCCTTGGGGTTCACCTCCATCCCGCAGACCGGGTCGATGGCGATGAACGACGCCGGCGCCGCCTCGAACCGGGCGCGGCAGCCGGCGCTGCAGAAGTGGTAGCGAGAGCGGCCGCGCTCCACCGTGCCGCCCGGGGGGGCGGCGGGGTCGACGTCCATGCCGCAGACGGGATCCCGCGTCGGGGTGGAGGCGGCGGTCGTGGGAGGGGAGCTCATGGGGGCCGGCCGAGAGGATAGCGGTGAGAGCCGGCCGGAGCCCGTCCGGTTCGGGATGCCGTCAGAGCCGCGCGTTCTGCGGCGGCGCGACGAAGCGGGCCACCAGCCGGAGCACGTCGTCGATGTCGAACGGCTTCGCCAGCCAGCCGTCCGCCTCGACCTCGGCCGCGCGGAGCTGCGCGTTCTCGGCGGCCGTGATGACCACGATCGGGCAGGCGCGCCCGTACCTGCGCCGGAACTCGCGGGCGAACTCCCAGCCGTTCATCACCGGCATCCGCATGTCCAGCAGGATGAGGCCGGGCATCTCCTCGGCCACGCGCTCCAGCGCCCGCTGCCCGTCGCTCGCGGTGCGGACACGATGGCCCGCCTCCTCGAGGACCATCTCCTCGAGCTGGAGGAGATCGAGGTCGTCCTCGACGACGAGCACGTGCCTCACGCCCGCCCCTCCGGCGCCGCGGGCAGGGAGAAGTGGAAGGTGGAGCCCTGGCCGGGCGTGCTCTCGAACCAGATCCGCCCGCCGTGGCGGGTGACGATCTCGCGCGAGAGGTCGAGCGAGAGGCCGAGCCCGCCGTAGTCCTCCGGCGTGCCGGCGTGGGCCCGGTAGTACCGCTCGAAGATGCGGCCCTGCCGCTCGACCGGGATCCCCACGCCGTGGTCGGCGACCGACACGCGGGCCTCGCGGCCGTCGACGAGGACGCGCGCCTCCACCGCGCCGCCCCCCGGCGAGAACCGGACGGCGTTGTCGAGCAGGCTCTGGACCACCCGCGCGATCCGGTCCCGGTCGCCCTCGACCGGCACCGGCCCCGGCGCCACGCACCGGAAGGTGTGGGCGCCGTCGGCGCTCCGCAGCCGCTCGACGACCTCCGCGGTGAGGCGGGCGAGATCGAACCGCTCCGGCGCGCCGTCGCCGAGGTCGAGCCGGAGCCGGGAGGCGTCGAGCAGGTGCTGCACCAGCCGGGTCATGCGGTCGACCTGGCGCTGCACGACCGTGAGCGCGGGGGCCTCGGCGGGTGCCCGCCGCTGCACGAGCTGCGCGTAGGCCTTCACGACCGCGAGGGGCGTCTTGAGCTCGTGCGCGGCGGTGGCGAGGAACTCGTCGCGCATCGCCTCGAGGTGGTGGGCCGCGGAGACGTCGCGGAAGACGACGATGCTGAGGGTCGCGCCCGCCGGCGCGTTCGCCGCCGTGAACGGCGCGGCCGAGATGCTCAGCACCGCCTCGCGGCCGTCCGCCCGGCGGAGCAACGCCTCGCGCGTGGTGCGCTCGCCCAGGAACGCGCGGGCGCTCGTGAGCTCGCTCAGGGAGATGGGCGAGCCGTCGGTGTTGCGGGGCTGGAACCGGCGGGCGAACTCCTCGAGCGTTCCCAGGACCTCCGCCTTGCTCGTCACCCCGAGCAGCGCGAGCGCGGCGCGGTTCGCCTCGAGGACGCCCGCCTTGTCGGTGATCAGCACGCCGTCCACCATCGACTCGACCGCGGCGCGGATCTCCACGCCGAAGCTCCGGAGCCGGGAGTGGGACCGGCGGATGAGCACGTAGAGGAGCCCCGAGGTCGCGACGACGTAGAACCAGCCCTTGATGGTCTGGAGCTGGTCCCGGTCCGCCGGGTCGGGGACCAGGAGCCCGAGGGCGCGGTCGGAGAACAGGATCCAGAGCCCGCCCACGGCGGCGTACACGAGGACCACGCGGAGGGGGGTCCAGAGGACGCCGCGGAACCAGCGGGAGCGCACGGGTTGCCCGTGCCGGCGACGCGGCGCCACGATGGAGGGGACAGAGGCGAGCGCCGGCGGCTCCACGGCTCACCTGTATCCCTCCTCCCGGACCTTGTCGAGCGCGGGATTCACGGTCAGCGAAGACCCGCCCCGCGCTCCGGGCGGCCCCCGGCCGGGGGCGCGGGGGCTGCGCGAGGAGGCCCTGCGGGGACGCCGCGTGCTATAAGCCAGCCGCTTGGCGGACGAGATCCTGATCGTGGCCGGCGAGGCCAGCGCCGACCTGCACGCGGCCCGCGCGCTGGAGGAGCTGCGCCGGCTCCGGCCGGGCGTTCACGCATTCGGGGTGGGTGGCGCGCGGCTCCGCGAGGCGGGGCTCGAGGTGGTGGCGCCCGCCGAGGACATCTCGGTGATGGGGCTCGCCGAGGTGCTGCCGCGCATCCCGCGCATCCTCGGGATCCTCCGGCAGCTCGCGCGCGCGGCGGAGGCCCGCCGGCCGCGGGCGGCCCTGCTGGTCGACCTCCCCGACTTCAACCTCCGGCTCGCGGCCAAGCTGAAGCGGCTCGGGATCCCCGTCGTCTACTACGTGTCGCCGATGATCTGGGCGTGGCGTCAGGGGCGCGCGAAGAAGATCGCGCGCCTCGTGGACCGGATGCTCTGCATCCTGCCGTTCGAGGAGCGGTTCTACCAGGGCACGGGCGTGTCCGCCCGGTTCGTCGGCCACCCGTTCGCGGAGCGCCCGCCCCCGGAGCCCGCCGAGCGCTACCGGGCGAGGCTGGGCCTCCCCTCCGGCCGCACCACGATCACGATCATGCCCGGGAGCCGCCACGCCGAGCTGAAGCGGCTCCTGCCGCCGATGCTCGAGGCGGCCGAGCGCATCCGCGCCGCCCACCCGGACGTGCAGTTCGTCGTGCCGATCGCGCCGACGCTCCGGCGGGACGCGCTCGCGCCGTACCTCGCGAAGCACCAGGCGCTCGAGGTGACCCTCGTCGACGGGCAGGCCGAGCAGGCGGTGGGGGCCAGCGACGCGGCCATCGTGAAGAGCGGCACGTCGACGCTGGAGACGGCGCTCATGCTCCGGCCGATGGTGGTGGTCTACAAGCTCTCGTGGCTCTCGTACTGGGTGGGGCGCCTCCTCGTGCGGATTGCCCACTTCGCGCTGGTGAACATCCTGGCGGGGAGGGGGATCGTGCCCGAGCTGCTCCAGGGGGAGGCGAGCCCGGCGCGGATGGCGGCCGAGATCGAGCGCCTGCTCACCGACCGCACGGCCCGCGACGCGCAGCTCGCGGGCCTGCGCGAGGTGCGGGCGTCGCTGGGGGAGCCGGGCGCGCCGGAGCGGGTCGCGGAGGAGGTGGCGCGCGCGATGAGGGGGGACGGATGACGGGGACGAGAGCGGCGCTGGTCTGCCTGCCGACCTACGACGAGGCGGAGAACGTGGAGCCGATCTGCAGGGCGATCCTGGCGGCCTCGCCGGCGCTGGAGGTCCTGGTGATCGACGACAACTCTCCCGACGGGACGGGCGCCATCGCCGACCGGATCGCGGCGGCCGAGCCGCGCGTGCACGTGCTGCACCGCGCCGGGAAGCAGGGGCTCGGGAAGGCGTACCTCGCGGGGTTCGCGTGGGCGCTCGACCGGGGGTACCAGCTCGTGCTGGAGATGGACGCGGACTTCTCGCACGACCCGAAGCACCTGCCCGCGCTCCTCGGCGCCGCGGGCGACGCCGACCTCGTGCTCGGCTCGCGGTACGTGCCGGGCGGCGGCACGGTGAACTGGGGGCTCGGCCGGCGCGTCCTCTCGCGCGGTGGGAGCCTCTACGCCCGCACCATCCTCGGGCTCGACGTCCGCGATCTCACCGGCGGCTTCAAGTGCTTCCGCCGCGAGGTGCTCGAGGCGATCGACCTCGGGTCCGTGGCCTGCACCGGCTACGCCTTCCAGATCGAGCTCACCTACCGCGCCGTCAAGCGGGGGTTCCGGGTGGTCGAGGTCCCGATCGTGTTCGCCGACCGCCGCGTCGGGCAGTCGAAGATGTCGAAGAAGATCGTGTTCGAGGCGCTCCGCAAGGTCTGGGCCATCCGGAGCTCGCCCTTCGCGCGGTCGCTCCGGCGGCACCCCGACCCACGCCCCGCACCGTGAACGAGCCCGCGCCCGGGGCGTGACCGGGACCGACCCGGACCCCGCGTGCTATCCTCCCGGTTCGCATGGCGGTCGTCACCGAGCTCCTCAGCCTCGGCATCATCGCGCTCTCGGCGATCTTCTTCGTCGTCGATCCGATCGCGGCGACGCCGTACTTCCTGGCGTGGACCCGGGGCGACAGCCCGGCCCGCCGGCGCGAGACCGCGCTCCGCGCGGCCGTCACCACCTTCCTCGTGCTCACCTTCTTCGGCCTCGCCGGGGAGCTCGTGTTCCGGCTGCTCGGGATCAGCTTGGCGGCCTTCAAGGTGGCGGGCGGGGTGGTGCTGCTCCTCCTGGCGCTCGACATGATCCGGACCCAGCCCTCCCGGACCCGGATCACCGAGGGTGAGGTGCAGGCGGGGACGGACAAGGAGGACATCGCCGTCGTCCCGCTGGCGATGCCGCTCCTCGCCGGGCCGGGGTCGATCGCGACCGTGATCGTCCTCATGGCGCGCACGCGCGGCGCGCCGTGGTGGCACAGGGCGCCCGTGCTGGGCGCGGTCCTCCTCACCGCCGTCGCGAGCTACTTCATCCTCGCCGGCGCGGCCCGCACCGAGCGGATGCTCGGGCGGAGCGGCCTCGCCATCCTGGAGCGCGCCGCCGGCCTCCTCCTCGTGGCGGTGGCGGTCCAGTTCATGCTGGACGGGCTGGGGGAGGCGCTGCCGTCGCTCTGGCGGAGGTGAAGGCCCCTTTCGTGGGCGCGGTCACGGCCGTGCGAGCGCCGGCCCTCCTTGCAGGAAAACCGGTACGGGCGCCGAAAGAAGGCGTGGCGCTCCCGGGGTGAACCGTTGCATGCTAGGCGCCGCAAGGTCCAAAGGACTTTCACCTGTCGCCCCGCGCCGGCGGCGCGGGCTCTGGGAGAGACGACACCATGGCCAACGCAAAGGTGATCCGCACCTTCTCGATGCTCGGCGCCGACGGCGCGGGCAAGACCGCCCTCGTCGAGGCGCTGCTCCGGGTCGCCGAGGCGAAGAAGGCCAGCCCCGACGGCTCGACCGGGCGCCTCGACGCAGAGCCCGAGGAGAAGAAGCGCAACTTCACGCTGTCGCTCCACCCGCAGAGCTTCGAGGAGGGCGGCCGCGCGTTCCACGTCATCGACTGCCCCGGCTTCGCCGCGTTCCTCACCGAGGTCGAGTGGGCCCTCCAGGTCACCGACGGCGCCTTCCTGGCCGTCTCCGCCGCCGACGGCGCCCACAACCGCACCGAGCGCACGTACGACGTCCTCGCCGAGTCCGGCCGCCCTGCGATCGCGGTGGTCAACCGCCTCGATCACGAGCAGGCCGACTTCGCGAAGGCGCTCGCCGACGTCGAGTCGTCGCTCAAGGTGAAGCCCATCCCCCTGCAGCTCCCGATCGGCGCGGGCGGGAGCATCAAGGGGCTCGTGGACCTCGTCACGCAGAAGGCGCATCTCTGGGACGGGAAGACCTTCGCGAAGTGGACCGAGGCCGACGTCCCCGCCGACCTGGCGGAGGAGGTCGAGCGGCTGCGCACGCAGCTCGTCGAGGCGGCCGCCGAGGGCGACGACGAGCTCCTCGGCAAGTACCTCGAGGGCGGCTCGCTCTCCGAGGCGGAGATCATCCGCGGCGTGGCCGCGGCCGCGAAGGCCCAGCGGTTCCTGCCGGTCGCCTGCGCCTGCGCCAAGACCGGCGTCGGCGTGCGCGAGCTGCTCGACCTCGCCGTCGCGGTCCTCCCGCCGCCTGGACCGGTCACCGCCAAGGACGCGCACGGCGCCGAGGTCGAGCGCAAGCCCGACGCGGGCGCGCCCCTCCTCGGCCAGGTGTTCAAGACGACGATCGACCACTTCGCCGGCCGCATCGACTACGTGCGCATCTTCTCGGGCACGCTCAAGAAGGACACCACCCTCGTCAACCCGCGCACCCGGACCGAGGAGCGCATCGCCCACTTCTTCCGGACGGACGGCGCCCAGAACGTGGAGATCGACGAGGCCGGCCCGGGCGACTTCGTGGTGCTCCTGAAGCTCAAGGACGCGCGCACCGGCGACACCCTCGCCGACGCCGGCGCGTCGGTGGCGCTGCCGGAGTTCCGGCAGCACACGCGGCCGGTCTCCTACGCGGTGCACGCCAAGGGCGGCGACGACAAGGCGTCGGCCGCGCTGCACAAGCTCATCGAGGAGGATCCGTCGCTCGAGCTCGCCCGCTCGCCCGACACCGGCGAGATACTCCTCCAGGGCATGGGCCAGGCGCACATCGAGGTGACCGTCGAGCGCGTGAAGCGCAAGCACGGCGTCGAGATCACGCTCGCGCCGCCGACGCCGGCCTACCTCGAGACGATCACGACGAACTCCAAGGCCCAGGGCAAGTTCAAGCGCCAGACGGGCGGCCACGGCCAGTACGGCGACTGCCACGTCGAGCTCTACCCGAAGGCCCGCGGCGAGGGGTTCGAGTTCGAGGACGCCATCGTCGGCGGCGTCATCCCGCGCCAGTTCATCCCCTCGGTCGAGAAGGGCATCCGCGGCGCGATCGGCTCCGGCCCCCTCGCCGGCTACCCCGTGGTGGACTTCAAGGCGAAGCTGGTCTTCGGCAGCTACCACGACGTCGACAGCTCCGACATGGCGTTCCAGGTGGCGGGCTCGATGGCCTTCAAGAAGGCCGTCCTCGAGGCCCGCCCGATTCTCCTCGAGCCGGTGATGAAGCTCGAGGTGCGGGTGCCCGAGGAGTACGTGGGCGCGGTGATGGGCGACCTCAACAGCCGGCGCGCCAAGGTTCAGGGCATGGAGCCGCTCGCCCGGGGCGTCCTCGTCCGCGCGCTCTGCCCGCACGCCGAGGCGATGAGCTACGACGCCGACCTCCGCTCCCTCACGCAGGGCGTCGGCTACTTCACGATGGAGCCGTCGCACTACGATCCGGTGCCGCCGCCCATCGCGCAGAAGATCATCGACAAGCGCCGCGCCGAGGGGAAGGTGAAGGGCGTGGAGGAGTAGGGCCTCCCGCCGCGGTCGCGCCGGGGAGCGATCTGCCCTAGAATCCCCTTCCCTTGCGCACCTACCTCCGCCTGCTCCGCTTCGCCGCCCCGTACCGCTGGCGCATCCTCGCCGCCGTGGGCTGCATGCTGGTGTTCGGCGCCGGCACGGCCGCGTACGCGTACCTGCTCGGCCCCGCCCTCAAGTTCCTCATCGGGGGCGGGGAGGGGGGGCTCCAGATCCGGCTGCCCCTCCTCGACACGGCGCACGCGCCCGGCGGCCTGCTCCAGCTCGACCGGCAGCAGGCGCTCGCGGCGCTCCCCATCGCGATCCTCGCGGTCACGGTGCTGAAGGGCTTCGCCTACTTCGGCCAGCACTTCCTCATGTCCACGACCGGCCAGCGGGTCGTCGCGGACGTGCGCAAGGCGCTCTTCGCCCACCTCCTCCGGCTCTCGCCCTCGTTCTACACGCGCCGGCACTCCGGCGACCTGCTCCAGCGCTTCTCCGCCGACGTGAACGTGATCGAGTCCGCCGTCACGAACGCGGTGGTCGCGTACCTCCGTGACGGCATCACCGTCGTCCTGATGCTCGTCACGTGCTTCGTGATGAACTGGAGGATGTCGCTCGTCGCCTTCGGCGCCATCCCCGTCATGCTCTTCCCGATCGTCCGGCTCGCGAAGCGGCTCAAGAAGGTGACCGGCCGCGCGCGGCAGACCGGCGGGGAGCTCCTGGAGATGGTCCAGGAGGCGGTCTCCGGCATCCGCGTCGTCCAGGCGTACGGGATGGAGGGCTGGGAGGCGAAGCGGTACGGCGACGCCAACTCCCGGCTGCTCAAGATCCTCCGGCGCGGCGTCGTCGCGAGCGGGTTCTCCTCTCCGCTCATGGAGGTGATGGCGGCGAGCGGCCTCGCGGCGGCGATCTGGTGGGTCGGCGGGCTCATCGTGCGGGGGGCGCTCCCCGCCGATCAGTTCCTCTCCTTCGTCGCGGCGGTGCTCCTCCTCTACACGCCGGTGAAGCAGCTCGGACGCCAGGGCCAGACCATCCTCCACGGCGCCGTCTCGGCCGAGCGGATCTTCGAGCTGCTCGACACGCCCAGCCAGGTGGTCGACACGGGCACGCGCACGCTCCCGCCGTTCCGGGAGGCGGTGCGGTACGAGGGCGTCTCGTTCCGCTACGGGCCGGACAAGCCGCTCGTGCTCTCGGAGCTCGCCCTCGAGATCCGGAAGGGCGAGGTGGTGGCGCTCGTCGGCTCGTCCGGCGGCGGGAAGACCACCGTCGCCAACCTGCTCCCGCGCTTCTGGGATCCGACCGAGGGCCGGATCACCATCGACGGCGTGGACGTCCGCGACGTCACGCTCCGGAGCCTCCGGGAGCAGATCGCCGTCGTCACCCAGGAGACGCTCCTCTTCAACGACACCGTCCGCGCGAACATCGCGTACGGGCGGCCCGAGATCCCCCTCGCCGACGTCGAGCGGGCCGCGCGCCTCGCCCAGGCCCACGACTTCATCCAGGGGCTGCCGCAGGGCTACGACACGAAGGTGGGGGAGCGCGGCAGCCTCCTCTCCGGCGGCCAGCGCCAGCGGATCGCGATCGCGCGCGCCTTCCTCAAGGACGCGCCGCTGCTCATCCTCGACGAGGCGACGAGCGCCCTCGACGCCGAGGCGGAGCGGGAGGTGCAGCGGGCGCTCGATACGCTCATGCACGAGCGGGGGGGCCTGGGAGGGCGCGAGCGGAGCGAGGGCCCCCCCAGCAAGAAGACTCGCACGACGCTCGTCATCGCCCATCGGCTGTCCACCATCCGCGACGCCGACCGGATCCTCGTCATCTCCGCGGGCCGGGTGGTCGAGGCGGGGCGGCACGACGAGCTCCTCGCGCGCGGCGGCGAGTACGCCCGGCTCTACCGCGCCTTCGACGGCTCCGACCGCGCCGGCGCGCGCGTCGGACACGGGTGAGGCCTTGGCC
>JAEYOU010000503.1 GCA_023411405.1 Pseudomonadota bacterium
GGCGTGCGCCGCGCGGGCGTCGCCGCGCTGGTCGGCGCCGCGGGGTTCATGTCGGCCGCGGCGCTCGCCTTCCTGATCTTCCCGGGCCCGATCGCGGGGCTCATGACCGACGACCCCGCCGTGCGCGCCGCGGCCGTCCCGCTCCTCCGCATCGCCGCCGCGTTCCAGCTCTTCGACGGCCTGCAGGGCGTCGCCGCGGGGATCCTGCGCGGCGCGGGGGACACGCGCTTCACCTTCGCCGTCAACATGGCCGCGTACTGGGCCGTCGGCCTCCCGGTCGTGCTGGTCCTCGCCTTCGGCCTGGGCTGGGGCATCGCCGGACAGTGGACCGGGTTCGTGGTGAGCCTCGCGATCGTCGCCGCGCTGCTCGTGCCGCGCTTCCTCCGCCTCTCCGCGCGGGACATCCGCCCGCTCGGCGATCCAGCCCGCGCCTGAAGGCCCGGCCGGGCGGCCCGGCCGCGCCCGCCCCGGCGCGGCCCCCCCCCGCGCCAGCCCGGGTCGGCTATCGTTGCGCGCGGTGCTCACGGTCCCCCAGCCCTTCGAGGACCTCGGACACGTCGCCGACGTGGGCGTGCGCGTGCGCGGGAGCACGGCGCAGGAGGCGCTCGGGCGCCTGGCGCTGGCGCTCGGGACGCTGCTCGCGGGCGGCGGCCCGCTCGCGCCCGAGGAGGACGAGCTGGTCTCGGTCGAGGGCGGGCCGGGCCTCGCCGGGACCGCGGTGGCGCTCCTGCGCGAGCTCCTCTACCAGTTCGCGGCCCGGAGGACCGTCGTGGCGGCGATCGAGGTCCTGAAGGTCGACGAGGTCGCGGCCGAGGCGCGCGTGCGGTGGGCCGCCTGGGATCCCGACGTCCACGGCGAGGGGCTGGACATCAAGGCGGTGACCTGGCACCTCGCGATGCTCGAGCACGTGGAGGGGGAGTGGATCGGGCAGGCGGTGTTCGATATCTGACCGACCCGCGCGCCGGGGCTTCACTGGATCCGACATGACGATCCGCCGCATCGAAGGGGACCTCTGGGAGCTCCCGCGCGAGGGCCGGATGAAGGTCCCGGGGCGGGTCTACTCCGCCGGGCCGCCGGCTCCGGACGATCCGTCGCTCGAGCAGGTGCGCAACGTGGCCCACCTCCCGGGCATCCTCCGGTTCTCGCTGGCGATGCCCGACATTCACTGGGGGTACGGGTTTCCGATCGGCGGCGTGGCGGCGGTGGATCTCGACGGCGGCGCGGTGTCGCCGGGCGGCGTGGGCTACGACATCAACTGCGGGGTGCGCGTGCTGACGACCGGCCTCCCGGCCGCGGAGCTCCGGCCCCGGCTGCACGCGGCGGCGGCGCAGATCTACCGCGACGTGCCGGCGGGGGTGGGGGCGAGCCACGCCATCCCGCGCCTCGGCGATCGCGAGCTCGACGAGGTCCTCGCGCAGGGCGCGCGGTGGGCCGTCCGGCGCGGGTTCATCGCCGCCGACGACGACGCCGAGCGGTGCGAGGAGGGCGGGTGCCTCCGCGGCGCCGATCCCGCCGCGGTGAGCGCGCGGGCCCGCGCGCGCGGCGCGGACCAGCTCGGCACGCTCGGCTCCGGCAACCACTTCCTCGAGCTCGACGAGGTGGACGAGGTCCACGACGCCGACGCGGCCGAGGCCTTCGGCCTCTCCCCGGGCCAGGTGGTCGTGCAGATCCACTCGGGCTCGCGCGGCCTCGGCTACCAGGTCTGCGACGAGACCCTCGCCGCCCTCACCCCGCGCTTCGCGTCCTTCGGCCCGGACTACGCCGCCGTGCCGGACCGCCAGCTCGCCTGCGCCCCGGTGCGGAGCCCGGAGGGGCGGGAGTACCTCGCGGCGATGCAGGCCGCCGCCAACTTCGCCTGGGCCAACCGACAGGTCATGACCGGCCTCGCGACCCGCGCCCTCCGGCGCGCGCTCGGCCTCTCGGACCGCGACCTCGGCGCCCGCGTGCTCTACGACGTCTGCCACAACGTCGCGAAGGTCGAGGAGCACGAGGTGGACGGCGCGCGGCGCCAGGTCCTCGTCCACCGCAAGGGGGCCACCCGCGCGTTCGGCCCGGGCGATCCGCGGGTCCCCGCGCCGTACCGCGCCGTCGGCCAGCCGGTGCTCATCCCGGGCGACATGGGCCGCCACTCGTGGATCCTCGCCGGCACGGCGCGCGCGATGCGCGACACCTTCGGCAGCTCGTGTCACGGCGCCGGCCGGGTCCTCTCGCGCGGCGAGGCCCTGCGGCGCGCAAAGGGCCGCTCCATCGCGCGGGAGCTCGAGGCGCGCGGCATCGAGGTCCTGGCCCGCGGGAAGAAGACGCTCGCCGAGGAGATGAGCGAGGCGTACAAGGACGTCTCCCGGGTCGTCGCGGTGATGGCGGGCGCGGGGATCTCGCGGCCGGTGGCGCGGCTCGTGCCCATGGCGGTGATCAAGGGATGAGGGGGTCCCCATACGAGCAGTCCGGTCTCTGACGGGGACGATCACGCTCTCGTGCTCCCCGCGCGCTGCGGACGATCTACCTTTCGCCTCATGGAAGGCAGCACGCCTGTGGAGCTCGTCCTCCTCGAGGGAGGCCGCGCAGGGGATCCGTCCGTCGAGGTGGGCTCCCGCTCGAGCGCCGACCTCCGCCTGGTGCGCGAGGCGCCGGCGAACGACCTCCAGGCGGCGATCGAGGAGACGGTCGCCGCCGCGCGGAGGGTGCGCCGCGAGATCGAGGAGCGGATCGCGCACGCGCTGGACGACCTCCTGCGCACGCGTGCCCCGGAGCCCGGCCCCGGTTAGACCCGGACCATGACGGAGCCCCTGCCCGGCGCGGACCCGATCCCGGGGCCGCTGGCGCGCCGGCTCGCCGCGGCCGCCGAGGAGGCGGCCCGCGCGGGCCCGCCGCGGACGCATCACCTCGACGGAGGACGGCCGCGGTTCACGAACCGGCTCGCGCTCGAGCGGAGCCCGTACCTCCTCCAGCACGCGCACAACCCGGTGAGCTGGTGGCCTTGGGGCGACGAGGCGTTCGCGTTCGCCCGGCGGACCGGCCGGCCGATCTTCCTCTCCGTGGGCTACTCGACCTGCCACTGGTGCCACGTCATGGAGGCCGAGTCGTTCGAGGACCTGGAGATCGCGCGGGTCCTCAACGAGCGGTACGTGCCGATCAAGGTCGACCGCGAGGAGCGGCCCGACGTGGACGCGATCTACATGACCGCGGTCCAGCTCCTCACGGGGGGCGGCGGCTGGCCGATGAGCGTCTGGCTGACCCCCGACCGCGAGCCGTTCTTCGGCGGGACCTACTTCCCCCCGCGCGCCGGCGCCCGCGGGGCGACGCGGGGGTTCCTCGAGATCCTGGAGGAGGTCGCCGACCTCTGGGGGCAGGATCGCGTCCGCGTGGCCCAGGCGACGGGATCGCTCACCGCGGCGGTGCGGACCGCGATGGCCTCCGCGGCCGCCCCCGCGGACGCACCTCCCGGGCCCGAGCCGATCTTCCGGGCCGTGGCGCAGCTCTCGCGGGAGTTCGACGAGCGCGACGGCGGCCTGCGCCGCGCCCCGAAGTTCCCGAGCAGCCTGCCCATCCGCCTGCTCCTCCGCCACCACCGGCGGTCGGGCGACGCGCGTTCGCTCGAGATGGCCACGCGCACGCTCGAGAAGATGGCGGCGGGCGGGATCCACGATCAGCTCGGCGGCGGGTTCCACCGCTACTCGACCGACGCCGCCTGGCTCGTCCCGCACTTCGAGAAGATGCTCTACGACAACGCGCTGCTCGCGGTCGCCTACGCCGAGGGCTGGCAGGTCACGCGCCGGCGCGACCTGGCCCGGGTCGCGCGCCAGACCCTCGAGTACCTCGTGCGCGAGATGGCCTCGCCCGAGGGCGGCCTCTGCTCGGCGACCGACGCGGACTCCGAGGGCGAGGAGGGCCGGTTCTTCACCTGGACCGCGCGGGAGCTCGAGGACGCGCTCGGCGCGGACGCGGCGGCGTTCATGGAGTTCCACGGCGCGACCGCGGAGGGGAACTTCGCGGAGGAGGCGGGCTCCGCCCGCAACATCCTCTGGATCCCCCACCCCGACGAGGACCGCTGGGAGTCGTTCGCGCCCCACCGGCGCGGCCTGCTCGAGCTGCGGGCCGGGCGGGTGCCGCCGCTCCGCGACGACAAGGTGATCGCGAGCTGGAACGGGCTCGCGATCTCCGCCCTGGCGTTCGGCGGCCGCGTGCTCGGCGAGCCCCGGTTCGTCTCCGCCGCGGCCCGCGCGGCGGACTTCGTGCTGGGACGGATGGTGAAGGACGGACGGCTCCAGCGCGTGTGGCGGGCGGGGGAGGCGGGCGTCCCCGGCTACCTCGACGATCACGCGTTCGTGGCCCAGGGCCTCCTCGAGCTGTTCGAGGCGACGTTCGACCCGCGCTGGCTCGCCGCCGCCGTGGATCTCTCGGACCGCCTCGAGCGGCTCTTCGGCGATCCGGCGCGGGGCGGCTGGTTCACGACCGCCGCCGATCACGAGGGCCTCCTCGTCCGCGAGAAGCCCACGCACGACGGCGCGGAGCCGTCGGGCGCGTCGGTGGCGGCCTCGAACGCGCTCCGGCTGGAGGCGTTCACGACCGATCCGCGCTGGCGCGCGCGCGCCGAGGGCGCGCTGCGGGTCCACCGGCGCACGCTCGAGGAGCAGCCGCTCGCGCTCTCCGAGATGCTCTCCGCGCTCGACGCCGCGTGCGACTCGTTCCGCGAGATCGTGCTCGTCTGGCCGGAGGGCGGGCCGGCGCCGGAGCCGTTCCTCGAGGTGCTGCGCACCTCGTACCTCCCCGACCGTGCGCTCGCCGGGTCGGAGGAGGGGGCGGCCCTGGATCGGCTCGCGGCCGTGAGCCCCATCGCGGCCGGCAAGGTCGCGATCGGCGGCCAGCCGACCGCCTACGTGTGCGAGCGCGGAGCCTGCCAGCTCCCGGCCATCTCGCCCGACAAGCTCGCGAGCCAGATTGGCACCGTGAAGCCCTACGCAAAGTAGCTGATTTTCCGCGCGCGCACGCCCGGCGTGCACCCGGGCGTACGCTCCTCCCACGCTCACCCGAGCCCACAGGCCCATCGGGCACACCGCCGCACACGTGCAAAGTCAAGGAAAACGAATAACGATTGGGTCAGACTGGTTTCCAATACGGCCGCCGTGCACGGGCGGCCCGATCGAGGCGGGCGCGCCGGGACACTCCCTCTCCTGGCGCACTCTCTTCGACTCGCCGGACTGGGCCCTGCCGACTCCCTCACGGCAGGGCCCGGCTCCGGCCCTCGGGGAGGCTTCCCCCGTGGGCGAGCCCGCGCCCGAGAGCGCCCGGATCGTCACCCACACCACTCACCGTCGGTGATTCGCCACGTCGGCTCGCGTGCCATTCCTGACGGCCCGCCGACCCGGCTCCTCGACATCGCCGCGCTCCGGGCCGCCGCGATGGACCCGGGGACGGGCGCGCAGCGGTACCGAATTTGCCCGTGCCTCCGCCGACCTCCGCGCGCACGCTCGCGGGTCCGGGGCCGATTCACCCCGGGTCCTGCCTCACCCGACCCGGCGTCGCGCCATTCGACTGGCGCTGCGACGATCCTGCGTGGACGCGGCTGGACCGCTGCTTGCACGAGCGTCCGGACGTCATGGCCACGCGCGCCACCAGCCTGCCGCTCTCCTCGATCGTCACCCTCGGTGTCGGCGGCTTGCTCGCGATCGCGGCGCTCTGCGCGGCGATCGCGGGCTGGACGCTCCGCGGGACCCGCGCCGGCGTCGATCCGCTCGCGCCCGTGCTCGCCGTCCTCGTCGCCGCCGGCGCGCTCCTCACCCGCTGGACGACGCGACGGGTGGCGGAGCGGGAGAAGGCGCTCCGCGCCGAGCGCGAGGACGCCGAGCGCCTCGCCCTCCGCGACGCCCTCACGCACGCCTACAACCGCCGGTTCCTCGCCGAGGTCCTGCCGAAGCTCGCCCACCAGAGCGCCCGCTGCCGGACGCCGCTCTCGGCGCTGATGATCGACGTCGACCGCTTCAAGCGGCTCAACGACCGGTACGGCCACGCCGCGGGCGACCGCGTCCTCGTCGCGGTGGCCCGGTGCCTGGCCGGGCAGGTCCGCGCCAGCGACACGCTGGTCCGCTACGGGGGCGAGGAGTTCCTGGTGCTCCTCCCCGACACCGCCCTCTCCGGCGCCCTGGTCATCGCAGAGCGCGTGCGCGAGGCCGTGGAGCGGACCCGGACACCCGTCCCGCAGGCCGACCGTTCCCTGGCGGTCACGATCAGCGTCGGCGTCGCGACCTTCCCCGCGGACGGCGCCGACGGCGACGCCCTGCTGCTCGCGGCCGACCGGGCGCTCTTCCGCGCGAAGGCCGCGGGGCGCAACCGGGTGGTGGCGGCGGCCGGCGCGGCGCCCTCCGCC
>JAEYOU010000506.1 GCA_023411405.1 Pseudomonadota bacterium
GGCCCGCGCCGCCTGCACCGCCTCCGCCGCCGCGGGTCCGGTCATCGGGGGCAAGCTGTGCCGGACCGCGGCGGATGTCGCCTGGCCCGCCTCGTCAGGGGTACGCCGCCAGCCATACCGAGCCGGAGACGAGGGCCGCCTGGATGCCGTAGCAGATGAACGCCGTCTGCCGCACCGAGAAGCCGTGGTCGACGAGCTGGTCGTAGATGTGGCTCCGGTCGCCGAGGAAGATGGGCCTCCCCTCCAGGGCCCGGCGCCCGATGGCGACCGCGGTGTCGACGATGGGCAGGCCGATGAGCAGGAGCGCCACCGCGAGGGAGCGGAGGTCCCACGGCCGGGCCGCCACGTTCATCGCGAGCACCGCGAGGACGTAGCCGAGGAAGGTGCTGCCGTTGTCCCCCATGAAGATCCGCGCGGGGTTGAAGTTGAAGAGGAGGAACCCGACCAGCGCCCCGAGGACGGCGAGCGCGAGGAGGACGTACTCGGACTTCCCGGAGAGGTGGAGGAGCGCCGCGAACCCGACGAGGCTCACCGCGACGGTGCCGCCGGCGAGGCCGTCGAGGCCGTCGAACAGGTTGACCGCGTTGATCGCGCCGACGACGAGCACCACCGTGAGCGGCATGGCGGCGAGGAGCGGGAACGTGCCGACCTTGAGGCCGGCCGCCATCGTGGCGACCGCGACGAGGAGCTGCGCCGCGAGCCGCGCGCGGGGGCTCAGGCCCAGGAGATCGTCCGCCGTCCCGAGCACCACGAGCGCGAGCGCGATCGCGAGCACCGCCGCCACCTTCGCCGCGCCGGCGCCGGCGTCGAGCGCGAGCGCCGCGACCACGCCGGCGAAGATGCCGATCCCGCCGAACACCGGGACGGGCGCCGCGTGCACCTTGAGCGGCCCCGGCTTGTCGGTGCACCCCAGGCGGAGCGAGATCCGGATGAGGAGCGGCATGAGGGCGGCGGTCACCGCGAACGCGACGACGATCACGAGCAGCTGAGCCATGGGCCCTCCGCGCCGGGGCCGGGCACGCGGCGCTCCTCGCCGCGCCAGCGGGCGTGCTTGCGGAAGCCGCGCCACGCGTAGTTCGCGAAGTACCAGGTGGCGGGCACGAGCGGGAGCCGCTCCTGATCGCGGTAGACGTCCCAGACGGCCCGCGCTGCCCGGAGCTTGTTGCTCGTGTTGGACGTCCCGACGAGCCGGTAGCTCGCGAGCGTGTCGGGGAGGCCGTGCGCGACGATCCCACCCCGCAGGATCTTGAGCCAGAGGGCGTTGTCCTGGTTGCGCCGGTAGGGCGGAAACTCCACCGCCCCGACGCGCGCGCGATCGAGCATCACGGTGAGGCAGCCGACGCTCGTGTCCTTGAGCATGTCGCGGTAGCCCTGCCGCGGCGGCAGGTGGCGCACCGCGCCGACGAGGCGTCCGTCCTCCGAGAGGACGCGGTACCCGGTGTAGGAGAAGGCGTGGCCGCCGCGTTGCATGAACGCGACCTGCCGCTCGAGCTTCTCGGCGTCCCAGAGATCGTCGGCGTCGAGGAAGGCGACCCAGCGGCCGCGCGCGCGGCGCAGCGCCTCGTTCCGCGTCGGGCCGGGGCCGCGGTTCGCCTCGTTGCGAACGAAGCGGACCCGCGCGTCCCGGCGCGCGAACTCCGCCGCGATGGCCCCGGTGTCGTCCCGCGAGCAGTCGTCCACGATCACCATCTCCCAGTCGGGGAAGGTCTGGGCGATCACCGAGCCGATGGTGGCGCCGATGAACCGGCCCGACTGGTACGCGGGGGTGACGACGGACACCGCCGGCGACCCGTTGCTCAGCGACATGGCTCCGCCCTCCCCCGCGCGGGCGCGAGCGGCTCCGCGCCCCGTCCGCCGTCGTCCCACGCCCGCCCGCCGGCCGGCGCCGCGATCCGTTCCAGCAGCGCCGTCACCGTCGCCTCGACCGAGAAGCTCGCCCGCACCCGCCGCTCGCCCTCCGCGGCGACGCGCTCGCGGAGCGCGGCGTCCCGCCAGAGCGACTCCAGCGCGGCGGCGAGCTCCTCGCCCGACCGGTCACGCACGAGCAGCCCCGCCCCGCCCGCGAGCAGCTCCGGGATCGCCCCGGTGCGCGTCGACACGACCGGGACCCTGCACGCCATCGCCTCGATGAGCGACACGGGGATCCCTTCCTGCACGCCCGCGCCCGTCACGATGCTCGGCAGCGCCATGACCGTCCACCGCCCTCCGCGAAGCCCGGCGAGCAGGTCGTCGTGGGGTACGACGCCGAGGAAGCAGACCCGATCCGCGAGGCCGAGCCGCTCCACCCGCGCGGCGAGGCGCGCCCGGAGCGGGCCGTCCCCCGCGACGTCGAGCGCGATCGGGATGCCCCGCTCGCGCAGCAGGCGGACCGCGTCGAGGAGGTAGACGTGCCCCTTCACCTCGAGCAGGTTCGCGGCGACGATCACCCGCAGCGCGCCTCCCGCCGGCCGGCGCGCGCACCCCGCCCCCTCCGGCACCGCGACGCCCATGTGGATCACGACCAGCCGGCTCGCCCATCGCCCCGCCCGCGCCGCCGCCTCGCGCAGGCCCCGCTCGCTGATGACGCGGAGGAAGGCCGCGGAGCGCGCCTTCTCTGCGAGGAGGTTGTCCTCGGTGATGTCCCAGCGGTGCGCGGTGAGGCTCCACGGGATCCCCGAGACGCGGCTCGCCACGAGGCCGATGGTGGCGGAGCTCGACGCCCACTGCGCGTGGATGTGATCCGCCCCGATCCGCCGCGCGACGCGCCCGAGCCAGAGCCCCTTCGGGAAGACGAGGAGGTTCTTCGCGAGCACGCGCGGGGAGCGGCTCCGCAGCACCGCCCCGAGCGCCGCGGCCGCCCGGCGCGGGCGCGAG
>JAEYOU010000523.1 GCA_023411405.1 Pseudomonadota bacterium
GTTCGGGCGCGCAGGGGGCCCAACCGGCCGGCGGCCGTGGCGCTCAGGCGCGCAGCGCCGCGTGGTACTCCTGCAAGCTCCGCACGTCCTCGGCGCCCTTCCTGCGCGCGGCGATGCCCTGCGCCGCCGCGAGCGCGCCCGCGGCGGTCGTGACGTACGGCACCCGCGCCCGGATGGCCGCCTTGCGGAGGTGCGCGTCGTCGTGCGCCGACAGCCGGCCGGCGGGGGTGTTCACGAGGAGCTGGATCCGGCCGTTCTTGATGGCGTCGGCGATGTTGGGCCGGCCCTCGTGCACCTTGAGGACGAGCTCGGACGCGATCCCGTTCGCCTCCAGGAACGCCCTCGTGCCGCGTGTCGCGACGAGGCCGAAGCCGAGCGCGCGGAAGAGCCGGGCCGCCTCGAGGACGCCCGGGCGATCGGGCTCGGCCACGGTGATGAGCACGGTGCCCTCGAGCGGCAGCGGGGTGCGGGTGGCCTGCTGCGCCTTGTAGAAGGCGAGCCCCGGGCT
Source organism: Pseudomonadota bacterium (assembly GCA_023411405.1). Classification (GTDB taxonomy): domain Bacteria; phylum Myxococcota; class Myxococcia; order Myxococcales; family Anaeromyxobacteraceae; genus Anaeromyxobacter. Next base: position 509 of record JAEYOU010000523.1, read on the forward strand.
CTTCGCGAGGCCGAGCACCTCGCCCGTCGAGCGCATCTCCGGCCCGAGGACCGGATCCACCTCCGGGAACATGGAGAAGGGGAAGACGGCCTCCTTCACGCCGTAGTGCGGGATCGGCCTGCGCGCGAGCTTCAGGTCCCGGAGCTTCGCGCCCAGGATCACCTGGGCGGCGATGCGGGCCATCGGGATGTCGCAGACCTTGCTGACGATCGGCACCGTCCGGCTCGCGCGCGGGTTGGCCTCGAGCACGTAGACCACCCCGCCCGCGATCGCGTACTGGACGTTGATGAGGCCGACCACATTCAGCTCGAGCGCGAGCCGCCTCGTATAGTCCTCGATGGTCGCGACGTGCTCGGGGGAGATGTTCACCGGCGGGATGACGCAGGCCGAGTCGCCGGAGTGGACACCGGCCATCTCGACGTGCTCCATCACGGCGGGGACGAAGGCGTCGGTCCCGTCGCAGATCGCGTCCGCCTCGGTCTCGATCGCGTCCTGGAGGAAGCGGTCCACGTAGATCGGCCGCTCCGGCGTGACCTCCACCGCCCGGGTCACGTAGGTCCGCAGCCCCTCCTCGTCGTGGACGACCTCCATGCCGCGCCCACCGAGCACGTAGGACGGCCGGACGATGAGCGGGTAGCCCATGCGGTGGGCGAGGGCGAGCGCCTCGTCGCCGTTCCGGGCGAGCCCGGACTCCGGCTGCGGGATGCCCAGCTTGCGCGCGACGGCGCTGAACCGCTCGCGATCCTCGGCGAGGTCGATGGTCTCGGTCGTGGTCCCGAGGATCTTCACGCCCGCCTGCTCGAGCTGGCGCGCGATGTTGAGGGGGGTCTGCCCGCCGAACTGCACCACCACGCCCTCGGGCTTCTCCTTCTCGTAGATGGCGAGGACGTCCTCGACCGTGACCGGCTCGAAGTAGAGGCGGTTCGAGGTGTCGTAGTCGGTCGAGACCGTCTCCGGGTTGCAGTTGACCATGATCGACTGGTACCCGGCGTCGCGCAGCGCGAAGGCGGTGTGGACGCAGCAGTAGTCGAACTCGATCCCCTGCCCGATCCGGTTCGGACCGCCCCCGAGGACCATCACCTTCTTCTTCCCGGCGACCGGCGGGACGGCGTCCGGGGCGCGGTACGTGGAGAAGTAGTAGGCGGAGTCCTCCACGCCGCTCACCGGGACGGGCTCCCAGCCCTCCACGACCCCGAGCGCCGTCCGCCGCGCGCGGACCTGCACCTCCGGCACGCGCAGGAGCTGGGCGAGGTACTTGTCGGAGAAGCCGTCCTTCTTGGCGCGGGTGAGGAGCGCGTCGGGCGGGAGCCCGCCCGCGTGGCGCAGCAGCTCCTCCTCGAGCTCGACCAGCTCCTTCATCTGCTGCAGGAACCAGCGCTTGATGTGCGTGCGCTCCTGGAGCACGCCGAGGTCCGCGCCCTTGCGGATCGCCTCGTACAGCACGAACTGGCGCTCGCTGGTGGGCTCCTTGAGCAGCTCGAGCAGCTCCTCGAGCGACCGCTCGTGGAAGTCCCTGGCGAAGCCGAGCCCCGCCCGCCCGCTCTCCAGCGAGCGGATCGCCTTCAGAAACGCCTCCTTGTAGCTCTTGCCGATCGACATCACCTCGCCGACCGCGCGCATCTGCGTGCCGAGCCTGTCCTTCACGCCCTTGAACTTCTCGAACGCCCAGCGCGCGAACTTCACGACCACGTAGTCGCCCGAGGGCGTGTAGCGATCGAGGGTCCCGTCGCGCCAGTAGGGGATCTCGTCCAGGGTGAGCCCGGCCGCGAGCATCGACGAGACGAGCGCGATGGGGAACCCGGTCGCCTTGGAGGCGAGCGCGGACGACCGTGACGTGCGCGGGTTGATCTCGATGACCACCACGCGGCCGGTGCGGGGATCGTGCGCGAACTGCACGTTGGTGCCGCCGATGACCTCGATGGCGTCCACGATCCGGTACGAGTAGTCCTGGAGCCGCGCCTGCAGCTCCGGCGAGATGGTCAGCATCGGGGCGGTGCAGTACGAGTCGCCCGTGTGCACGCCCATCGCGTCCACGTTCTCGATGAAGCAGACGGTGATCTTCTGCCCCTTCGCGTCGCGGACGACCTCGAGCTCCAGCTCCTCCCAGCCGAGCACCGACTCCTCGACGAGGACCTGCGACACCGGGCTCGCGGCGAGGCCGCGCGTGACGATCTCCTCCAGCTCCTCGACGTTGTAGGCGAAGCCGCCGCCCGTGCCGCCCATGGTGTACGCGGGGCGGATCACCACCGGCAGGCCGATGCGCTGGCCCGCCGCCATGGCCTGCTCGAGCGTGGTCGCGATCTCGCTGCGCGCCGTCTCGACGCCGATCCGCGCCATCGTCTCCTTGAACGTCTCCCGGTCCTCGCCGCGCTGGATGGCGTCGAGGTTCACGCCGATCACGCGGACGCCGTATTGCTCGAGGACGCCGCGCCGCGCCAGCTCGCTCGAGAGGTTGAGGCCCGTCTGGCCGCCGAGGTTGGGCAGGAGCGCGTCCGGCCGCTCCTTCTTGATGATCTCGGTGAGCGTCTCGGCGTCGAGCGGCTCGATGTACGTCGCGTCCGCCATGCCGGGGTCGGTCATGATGGTCGCGGGGTTGGAGTTGACGAGGACGATCCGGTACCCGAGCTTCTTGAGCGCCTTGCAGGCCTGGGTGCCCGAGTAGTCGAACTCGGCGGCCTGGCCGATGACGATGGGGCCTGAGCCGATGATGAGGACCTTCTTCACGTCGTCGCGGCGTGGCACGCGGTTGCCTCCGGAACGTGTGCGGGTGGAGGGCCATTCTGCACACGTCCGGGGACGGGACCAAGGTCTTCTTTCCTCGACCGGCGAGCGCTCCCGCGCCCGCCTTCGGCGCGGCGCCGCGGACCCGCCGCTACCAGGTGTAGAGGCTGGCCCAGGGAACGAAGCCGGCCGAGATCGAGAAGTACGTGAAGCCGTCCGCCATCCTGGGCAGCGGCCACGGCCCGGCGCCGCAGGTCCGGGTGGCCGGTCCGCCGTTCACGCTCACGGTGCGTCCGTAGAACGAGGAGCAGCCCCAGCCGCGCACGATCGACGTCGTCCGGTAGCACACCGGGCCGGTGGTGTTGAAGCTGCCGGTGCCGCGGACGAACGTGATCGGGTTCGCGCACGGCGCGACCGGCGCCGCGTCGAACGTGGCCGTCACCGCGCGATCGGCCGTCATCGTCACCACGCAGGCGCCGGTGCCGACGCAGTCGCCGCCCCAGCCCGCGAACGTCGAGCCCGTGGCCGGCGCCGCCGTCAGCGTGACGGTGACGCCGCCCGGGAGCCGCGTCTCGCAGCTCGCGCCGCACAGGATGCCGCCCGCGGAGGAGGTCACGGTGCCGGCGCCCGCGCCGGCCCGGGCGACCGTCAGGCCGTACGTGTCGGGGGCTGGCCCGAGGGCCCCCAGCACGGCCTGGTAGGCGGGCTTCGCGTTCCCGGCGGCGTCGAAGAGCAGCGGGCTCTCGCTGGAGCGCCAGGAGTCGACGTCGCGGACCCCCCAGACCGTCATGCCCACGCAGCGCGGGACGCTCATGCACGCGGTGACCGCGGCGGCGTACTGCGCCGGGTCCGCGTTCGTGACGTCCAGCTGCGTGAGGGCCACGTCCACCCCGAGGGCCGCGAAGCTGGCGAGCGTCGTCGCCAGGCTGCTCGGGACCCTGATCCCGCCGGTGAAGTGGCCCTCGATCGAGACGCAGTCGATCGGGACCCCGCGGGCCTTGAAGTCCCGGACCATGGCGTACACGGCCTGCGTCTTGGCCGCGCTCCAGTCCTCGATGGAGTAGTCGTCGTAGCAGAGCTTGGCCGCCGGATCGGCGGCGCGGGCGGCCCGGAGCGCCGCCTCGATCCAGTCGTCGCCGGTGCGCTGGAAGATCGAGTTGCGCCGGAGGCCGCGCTCGTCGAACGCCTCGCTCACCACGTCCCAGTGGGCGATCTTGCCCTGGAAGTGCGCCGCGACCTTCTCGACGTGGTTGAGCATCGCGCTGCGCAGGGCCGCGCCCTGGAGGTTGACCAGCCACGCGGGCAGGCCCGAGTGCCAGAGCAGGTTGTAGCCGTGGACCCGCTGCCCGTTCTGCTCGGCCCACGCGACGATCCGATCGGCCGCCGCGAAGTTGAAGGCGTTCTGCCGCGGCTCGACGGCGTCGAACTTCATCTCGTTCTCGGGCGTCACCATGTCGAACTCGCGGCGGGCGATGGTGACGTACGTGGGGTCGGAGAGCCTGCTGCCCCAGATGGCGACGCCGAAGTACCGGCCGGACGCCTGGGCCGCTGCGGCGAGCCCGGCCTGCTGCGCGCCCGCGCGCGCGGGGAGCCCGCACAGCGCGGCGACGACGAACGTGGCGGCGAGGACAGCGGACCGGGATCGTGCGGCGGCGCCGGGGCGCGACGTCGAGAGAGGGCTCACGGGGGTTCCCCTTCGGACCGGGCGTGGTCGCCGGCGCGCGCCGGCCGGGGGGCGGGCGCCGCCCCCCCCCCCCCCCCGCCCCCGGGGAGC
>JAEYOU010000525.1 GCA_023411405.1 Pseudomonadota bacterium
GCCGGGAAGGCCGCCCCCCCGCGGGTGACCGTGACGGTCTCGACGAAGATCGCGGCGCTCGGCGGCGAGGTGAAGGCCGTCTCGCCGCCCGCGGCCGCGCTCCCCGACGAGCGCAAGCCGGCCGGCCCCTCCGCCGCGCTCGAGGCCGCGGGCCTCAAGAAGCGAGGCGGGGAGCGCCCGCCCGCGGAGCCGAGCGACGAGGGGGAGTGAGCAGACCCGCGCGTGCCCGTTGGGCGCCTCCTGCCTAGCTTCACGGAGGGAGGATTGGACTCATGCCACGCGCGCTCTGGTTGCTCGCCGCGGCGCTGCTCGCCAGCGGCTGCTCGATGTTCCGGGACAACAAGGCCGAGTTCCGGCCGGTGTCCGACGCCGACTACGGCCGGCTCGCGCCGGAGCAGCTCGGCCCGGTGACGGCGGCCCGCGACCAGCTCTTCGCGGCGCGGGACGAGGTCGCGCGCGCGAAGCTCCGCCTCCAGCAGGCCGAGAACGAGGCCGAGCTCGCCCGGGCGGACCAGGCCATGGTGAAGGCCGCGAAGCAGCGCGCGAAGGCGCAGGGGAACATCGCGCGCAGCTCGAACGCGCCCGCGGCGAAGGCGAAGGCCCAGGAGGCCGCCGCCCAGGCGGAGCTCCAGGCCCGCTCGGCGCGGGCCCACCTCGCCTACGCCAACCAGCTCGGCCGGGCCCGGCAGGAGGAGCTCGAGGCCGCGGAGCGGCTCGTGCGGGTGCGCGAGGCCGAGCTCGAGCAGGCGAAGCTCCAGGCGCTCTCCGAGGCGGGGATCCCGGCGGCGACCAAGTACGACGCGTCGCTCTTCGCGGCGCGCGTCGCCGAGGTCCGCCGGCAGCACCTCGAGGCCGAGTCGAAGGCGAAGGTCCGCCTCGCCGAGGCACGGAAGGGCGAGAACACCTGGCGCACCCTTCACGCGCAGTACCAGGAGCGGGTGGAGGGGCAGGCGACGGCGACCGGGTCGGGGAGTGAGGCACCGGCGCCACAGGCGCCGCCACCGGCGAGCGACGAGACGCCGTGACCGTGCGGAGAAGGGCCTCACGCCTCAGGGCGCGGCGCCCTTCCCGAGGCCTGAAGCCCGACGCCCGAGGCCCCAGCGAGACGATTGCGTTCCCGCCGGGAGCATGTTCTCAACAGCTGCATGAGCCGCTTCCGCCGCTTCGCCTTCTGGTTCCTCGGCTTCAACGTCGCGGTGGTGCTCTCCGGCGGGCTGGTGCGCGCCACCGGGTCGGGCGCCGGGTGCGGGTCGCACTGGCCCCTCTGCAACGGCGTGGTCGTCCCCCGCTCTCCGGTGCTCGAGACGATGGTCGAGTACACGCACCGCGCGCTCACCGGCCTCGACGCCGTGCTCGGCGTGATCCTCGTGGTCTGGGCCTTCCGCGCGTTGCCGCGGGGCCACGTGGCGCGCAAGACCTCGGTGGCGGCGGGCGCGTTCCTCCTGCTCGAGGCGCTGGCGGGGGCGGCGCTGGTGCTCTTCGGGTGGGTGGTGAAGGACACGTCGCCGGGCCGCGGCGGCGCGGTGGTCGTCCACCTCGTCATCACGTTCCTGCTCATCGGCGCCGCGACGCTCACCGCGGCCCTCGCGGATCGGCCCGGCGGGCTCTCGTTCCGCGGCCGCGGCCCGCTCGTCGCGGCGCTGAGCCTCGGGGTGGGCACGCTCCTCGTCACCGGCGCGACCGGCGCGATCGCCGCGCTCGGCAACACGCTCTACCCGGCTGCGAGCCACGCGGCGGGGCTCGCCCAGGAGCTCGGCGAGCAGGCGCCGCTCCTGCTGCGGCTCCGGCTCGTCCACCCGTTCGCCTCGCTCGCGGCGACGCTCGTGCTGGTGGTCTTCGCGCGCGCGGCGCTCCAGACCGGCGACGACCGCCTCCGCGCGCCGGCCCTGCGGCTCCTGCTCGCGCTCGGGCTCCAGGTCGTGGCCGGCACGTTGAGCTGGTGGCTCCACGCGCCGGTCTTCATGCAGCTCGTCCACCTGCTGCTCGCGGACCTCGTCTGGATCGCACTCCTCTGGCTCGCCGCCGACGCGCTCTCCGGGACGCGGGAGCCTGCGCGGGAGGAGGCGCCGAGCGCGGTGCCGGCGGCGTGACGACGGTCAGCGCGGGCCGAGCCGCGCCCACTCGACCTTGAGGCAGCGGTCCTGCACGACCAGGATGCCCTCGCGCGCGAGCTGCCGGGCCGCCTCGTCGTTCCGGATGCCGAGCTGGAGCCAGACGGCGCGCGGGCGCTTCGCGAGGAGGTCGGGCAGGTGGGCGGGCACGTCCGCCGGGCGGCGGAACACGTCGACGATGTCCACGTCGCCGGGCACGTCCGCCACCTTGCGGTAGACCGGCCTCCCGAGGATCTGCTTGGCCTCCGGGAAGTAGACGGGCACGGGCACGATCTCCAGGCCGGCGCCGGCGAGGAACGCGGGGACCGAGTAGGCAGGCTGGCTCGCCTGCTCCTCGGTCTTGATGCCGAGCACCGCCACGCGCCGCGTGGACGCGAGCAGCTTCCGGATGTCCTCGTCGTCGGAGATCAAGTTCTCTTCCCAGGCCGCCATGCACTGCTTCTGTGCGGGGCGGTGGGCCTGCGCAAGGGCTCGGGCGAGGCGCCGGGCGACCCCCGGGCGCGGCGGGAAACAGGTGAGGAATCGGCCGGTTGCCCCTCGCGCGGGTTCTCGCCGCACCGGCGGCGAAAAGTGGACACGTCAGGCCCGGCCCCTAGCATGGACCGCATGCAGACGAAGAAGACGGCGACCACGGTCGTGACCGAGCCCTCCGCCCAGGCCGCGCTTCGCCGCGGCGCGACGACGGAGCTCACGGCCGAGGAGGAGCGGGTGATGAGGATGCGGCTCGGGGCCTCCCCGGCCCGCACGGCGCGCCTCGAGACCATCGCCGGGCAGCGGACGGACCTCGAGATCGAGCTCCTCGCCGCCGAGATCGAGGCGCACCTCCGCTGGCGAGAGCACCAGGCCACCGCCGCCCGGACCGCCGCGCCGCAGCCCTCGCGCACGAAGGACAAGATCATCCGCGCGCTGCGCCGGAAGGCCTGAGCCGACGACCTGCGGGATACCGCGCGGGTACGCCGGCGACGCGAGGGCCCCTCGGTCGCGCTTGCCCAACCCTCCCGCATGGGTCCAGGATCCGCTCGTGCCGATGCGCGTCTTCTCCTCCCTTTACTGGGCGTACTGCCTCGCGACGATGCCCTTCCTCATGGCGGGCGCGTTCGTCATCTTCCTCGTCACGTGGCCCTTCGACCGCCGCCGCGTCGTCCTGCACCTCTACTCCTGCCTCTGGGCGACGATCTACATCGTGTCGAACCCGTTCTGGCGCGAGCGATTCATCGGGCGGAGCAAGCTGCCCTGGCGCGGGCCGGCGGTGATCGTCGCGAACCACCTCTCGCTCCTCGACATCCTCGTGCTCTACGGGCTCTTCCGGCCGTTCAAGTGGGTCTCGAAGGCGGAGCTCTTCCGCGTCCCCATCGTCGGCTGGAACATGGTGATCAACGACTACGTCCGGGTCTGGCGCGGCGATCGCGAGTCGGTCCGGAAGATGATGCAGCACTGCCGCGCGCACCTCGCGCGCGGCGCGCCGGTGCTGCTGTTCCCCGAGGGCACGCGGTCGCTCGACGGCCGGTTGCAGCGGTTCAAGGACGGGGCCTTCAAGCTCGCGTTCGACGCGCGGGTGCCGGTCTTCCCGGTGGCCCTCTCCGGCACGTACCAGGCCCTCCCGAAGAGCGGGGTCGCGATCCGCGGGAAGATGCGCGCCCGCGTCGAGGTCCTCGACCCGCTGCACCCGAAGGACTTCGAGAGCGCCGACGCGCTCCGCGAGGCGACGCGCGCGGCCATCGCCGCGGCGCTCCCCCCGGAGCACCGGCCGGAGGCGCCGGCGGTCGCGGCGGTGGAGGCGCCCCGCTAGCCGGTCTGCCGC
>JAEYOU010000542.1 GCA_023411405.1 Pseudomonadota bacterium
GGCGGAGGCGGCGCGGTCAGGCCCTTCGCGATGACCGCCTCGTAGACCTCGTCGGCCGCCGTGCCCTTCTTGACCAGCGCCTGCGCCTTCTCGAGCTCCTGGTCGATGAGCGCCTTGAAGTCGCCGATGGGCCGCGCCCCGCTGAGCTTGCGGCCGTTGATGAAGAAGGCCGGCGTCCCGTTCGCGCCGAGGGAGCGCATGAGCTGCTGGTCCTTCTCGATCTGGGCCTTCCCCACCCCGGCGGCGACGTCGGCCTTGAACCGCTCGACGTCGAGGCCGAGCCGCTTCGCGGCCGCCTCGAGGTTGGCGTCCGAGAGATCCGACAGGTCGAAGATCTCGTCGTGCATCGCCCAGAACTTGGCGTCGCCGCCCTGGGCGCGGGCCGCCTCGGTCGCGTGCGCGGCCGCGGGCGCCCGGGGGTGCATCGGCAGCGGGTTGTGCTTGAAGACGAAGCGCACCTTCCCGCCGTAGTCCTTCTCGAGCTGCTTCAGCGTCGGGACCACCCGCTTGCAGAACGGGCACTCGAAGTCGGAGGACTCGACGATGGTCACGAGCGCGTCGGCGGGGCCCTTCACCGCCGAGCCGTCGATCGGGACGCGGAAGACCTCGGCCGCCCCCGCGGCTGCCTGCGCCGGCGCCTCGAGGCGGGCCCTGCCGCCGCCGGCGGCGCCGCTGCGCCCGGTCCACGCCTGGCCTCCGACGAAGCCGATGACCAACCCGACCACCAGCGCCACGATCCAGCTGACGTTCTTCATTCGGCTCTGCTCCCTGGAAGGATTTCCGCGCCCCACATCAACCATCGATGCGGCTCTCCGTCAACGAGCCGCACCGCGATCCCGCCGGCGCGCGGGCCGGAGCCGGGGGGGGCGACCGGTCGAATTCCCCAACCCGGCGCCGGAAATGTTCATTCCCCGGGTGATCGCGCGGGGCGTGCCGCCCGGCCGCTCGGCCTCTTTCGCGGCGTCTCGGCGTTGCCCACCACGGACGGAGAAGCTAAAGGGAGGCGCTGTGACCGGAACCGTCACGCTCCCGGAGCCGACCCGGACGATCGACACGTCGGGGAAGCTGTGCCCGTTCCCCATCGTGGAGGCCGCCCGGGCGGTGAAGGCGCTGGAGGCGGGCGCGGTGCTGTGCGTCATCTCCACGGATCCCGGCATCCAGCTCGACATGCCGATGTGGTGCAAGGCGACGCGGAACGAGCACCTCGCCACCGTGCGCGAGGGCGAGGTCTTCCGGAGCTTCGTCCGGAAGAACGGGCGGTGAACGTGTCTCGAACGGTGAAGGCGATCGGGCTCATCTCGGGCGGCCTCGACTCGACCTTGGCCCTGGCGCTCGTGCGCCGGCAGGGCGTCGAGGTGAAGGCCGTCAACTTCTACACGGGCCTCTGCATCACCGAGACCCAGCGGCGGAAGGGCGGCCGCGCCGACGGCACCATCCCGCAGAACGAGGCGCTCCGCGCCGCCGCCGAGCTCGAGGTGGACGTCGAGTACGTCGACATCTCCGGCAAGGCCTACTTCGACATGCTCGTCCACCCGCGCTGGGGCTACGGCGCGAACGCGAACCCCTGCGTGGACTGCCGCGTGTTCATGATGCGCCGGGCCAAGGAGATCATGGAGGCCGAGGGCGCGGAGTTCGTCTTCACCGGCGAGGTGCTGGGCCAGCGCCCGAAGAGCCAGCGGCGGGACACGCTGCGGATCATCGAGCGCGAGTCCGGGCTCGAGGGGCGGCTCCTCCGGCCGCTCTCCGCGCAGCTCCTCGAGCCGACGATCCCGGAGAAGGAGGGCAGGCTCGACCGCGCCCGCCTCCTCGACATCAGCGGCCGCTCGCGCCACCGGCAGATGGAGCTCGCGAAGGAGCTCGGGATCGCGAACTGGCCGCAGCCGGCGGGCGGCTGCTGCTACCTGACGGACGAGAGCTTCGCGCGGAAGTTCTTCGACATCCTCGACGCGCGCGAGGCCGCGGGCGCCGAGCGGGCCATCGACAAGGACGACGTCATCCTGCTCTCGACCGGGCGCCACTTCCGCCTCTCGCCCAGGGCGAAGCTCGTCGTCTCGCGCAGCGAGGTGGAGAACGCGCTCCTCGAGCACCACGTCGAGGGCCGCGCGCGGCTCGAGGCGAAGGACGTGCTCGGGCCCATCGCGCTGGTCGAGGGCACCCCGACCTGGGAGGAGCGGCTTGTGGCCGCACGGATCCTGGCGAGGTATGGAAAGGGCAAGGATGCCCCTAAGGTGGTAGTTGAGTGGCGAGAGGGAGAACTTCAGGAATTCTACGAAGTTGAACCGGAAAGGGACGAGGCGCGGCTCGAGGCGCTGCGCCTGTGAGGCAGGAGAGCCGCCGTTCACGCCCCGGCCGGCGGCGAGCGAGGCGTCCGAGGTGGCGCGGTCGGTCGCTCGTGCATTGACGCGCTGGCTTCCAGGGGGTATTGCCGCCGGAATTCCGGGGCGCGGGACTTCGCCGCGCAGGCGCGAGGCGGCAGACCGGAGCGCCGAATCTTCTTCACCCTGGGCGTACTCCAGGGCACCAGCAGAGACGAGGACAACATACATGGCGACGAAGCGGATCTACTCGTTCGGCGGCGGCAAGGCCGACGGCGACAGGGACATGAAGGAGCTGCTGGGCGGCAAGGGCGCCGGCCTCGCGGAGATGTCCAGCATCGGCATCCCGGTTCCCCCGGGCTTCACCATCACCACCGACGTCTGCACCGAGTACTACAAGGGCGGGAAGAAGACGCCCAAGGGGCTCGAGGCCGACGTCAAGGCGGCGATGAAGAAGGTCGAGGCGCTCACCGGCAAGAAGTTCGGCGACACCAAGGATCCGCTGCTCGTCTCCGTCCGCTCCGGCGCCCGCGTGTCGATGCCGGGCATGATGGACACCGTCCTCAACCTCGGCCTCAACGACGACACCGTCGAGGCGCTCGCGAAGAAGTCGGGCAACGCGCGGTTCGCCTGGGACAGCTACCGCCGCTTCGTGGCGATGTTCGGCGACGTGGTCCTCGGCATGAAGCCGGAGCGGAAGGAGGACCGCGATCCGTTCGAGGAGATCCTCGAGGCGAAGAAGCACGCCCGCGGCGCGAAGTACGACTCCGACCTCCCGGTCGACGCGCTCCAGGAGCTCGTCCGCGAGTTCAAGAACGAGATCAAGAAGCGCACGGGCATGGACTTCCCGGACGACCCGTACGGCCAGCTGATGGAGGCCGTCATGGCGGTGTTCCGGTCCTGGGAGAACGACCGGGCGATCACCTACCGCCGCATGCACGGCTACCCCAGCGAGTGGGGCACCGCCGTCAACGTGCAGTCGATGGTGTTCGGCAACATGGGCGACGACTCGGGCACGGGCGTGGCCTTCACGCGCAACCCGGCCACCGGCGACAACGAGTTCTACGGCGAGTTCCTCGTCAACGCGCAGGGCGAGGACGTCGTCGCCGGCACCCGCACCCCGCAGAAGATCGGGGAGATGTCGGCCAAGTGGCCGGACATCCTGAAGCAGCTCCTCGCGGTCCGCGCGAAGCTCGAGAAGCACTACCGCGACATGCAGGACATCGAGTTCACCATCGAGCAGGGCAAGCTCTACGTCCTGCAGACCCGCAACGGGAAGCGGACCGGCCTCGCCGCCGTCCGCATCGCGGTGGACCTCGCCGCGGCGAAGGTGATCTCGAAGGACGAGGCGCTCCTCCGCATCGAGCCCGAGGCGCTCAACCACCTCCTCCGCCCGATCTTCAACATCGAGGCGAAGAAGGCGGCGCTCAAGGGCGGCAAGCTCCTCGCCAAGGGCCTCCCCGCCGGCCCGGGCGCGGCGAGCGGCCGGCTCGTGTTCTTCGCCGACGACGCCGAGGCGTGGAAGGCGCGCGGTGAGACCGTGCTCCTCGCCCGCCACGAGACCTCCCCCGAGGACATCCGCGGCATGGCAGCCTCCGAGGGCTTCCTCACCGCCTTCGGCGGCATGACCAGCCACGCGGCCCTCGTCGCCCGCCAGATGGGCAAGGTCGCGATCGTCGGCTGCGAGGCGCTCACCTTCGACTACCACGCGCGCACGATGACCGTGGCCACGGAGAACGGGAACCGCGTCTTCAAGGAGGGCGACTGGGTCTCCATCGACGGCTCCGCCGGCGAGGTGATCGAGGGGCGCCTCGAGACCAGCCCGTCCGAGGTCGTCCAGGTGCTCGTGGAGAAGAGCCGCGACCCCAAGGACGCGCCGGTGTACCAGGAGTTCGCCTCGGTCATGAGCTGGGCCGACGGCCTCCGCCGGCTCAAGGTCCGCGCCAACGCCGACCAGCCCGACCAGGCGACCACCTCCATCGCGTTCGGCGCCCAGGGCATCGGTCTCTGCCGCACCGAGCACATGTTCTTCGGTGAGGGCAAGATCGGCCCGATGCGCGAGATGATCGTGGCGGACAACGTCGCGGACCGGAAGCGCGCGCTCGCGAAGCTCCTCCCCATCCAGCGCGAGGACTTCAAGGGCATCTTCGAGGCGATGAAGGGCATGCCGGTCACCATCCGCATGATCGACCCGCCGCTGCACGAGTTCGTGCCGCACGAGAAGGCGGGCCAGGCCGAGCTGGCCAAGGCCACGGGCAAGTCGGTCGAGGAGATCCAGGCGCGGATCGACGAGCTCCGCGAGTCGAACCCGATGCTCGGTCACCGCGGCTGCCGCCTCGGCATCGCGTACCCCGAGATCACCGAGATGCAGGCGCGGGCCATCTACGAGGCCGCCGCCGACGTCGTCGCCGCGGGCGGCAAGTGCGAGCCCGAGGTGATGATCCCGCTCGTCGGGTCGAAGAAGGAGCTCGACCACCAGGCCAACATCGTGAAGAGCGTGGCCCTGGAGGTCATCGAGTCCCGCAAGGTGAAGCTGAAGGTGATCGTCGGCACCATGATCGAGGTCCCGCGCGGCGCCCTGACGGCCGGCGAGATCGCCCAGACCGCGGAGTTCTTCTCCTTCGGCACGAACGACCTCACGCAGACCACGTTCGGCCTCTCCCGCGACGACACCGCCCCGGTGCTGGCCGCGTACCTGGAGCAGGACATCTACCCCGTCGATCCCTTCGTCTCCGTCGATCGGGAGGGCGTGGGCCAGCTGATGAAGTTCGCGGTGGAGAAGGGCCGCGCCACCCGGCCCGGCATGAAGTGCGGGATCTGCGGCGAGCACGGCGGCGATCCGAGCTCGGTCGAGTTCTGCCACACGATCGGCCTCGACTACGTCTCCTGCTCCCCGTACCGGCTCCCGATCGCGCGGCTCGCGGCGGCCCAGGCGGTGCTCAAGGAGCAGAAGGCCGCCCCGAAGAAGGCCGGCAAGGCGCTGAAGAACGGGAAGGTGGCGGTGAAGAAGGTCGCCGCCAAGGCCAAGAAGGCCACGCGCGCCCGCGCGTAGCGCCCACGACGCCCGCTGCATGACGAAGGGGGACCGGGAGACCGGTCCCCCTTTTTTCGTGCCCGTGCGCGTACGCGTCCACGGGCTCGTGGGACAGGCGCGGCGCCCTCCGCACATGGGCAGACCTCCCAAGCGAGAATTGTCCCTCGAACCAGGGGCACCTACTTTGACCCGCCGCTTGGCGTCGTGCACACTCGGGTGGTCGGCCGTCTCCGCAGGATCCCGCTCCAATGAAGCTCGATCGAACGCTCCTCGTCGCGATCCCCGTCGGTGTCCTCCTCCTCTCCGCCGTCGCGGCGCCGCTGGCCGAGGACGCGATCTCACCCATCGTGGACGTCTCCGCGGCGGTCGCGGCCGCCGAGCTCGCGCCGGCGGACGCGGCGAGCGGAGAGCCCGCGGCGCCGCCGCCCGCGCTGGGCTCGCCGACGTTCGATCCCGCGCTGGGTCGGTTCGTCGCCCCGTACGGTGAAGGGCGGGCGATCCTGACCCTCTCGAGCACGCTCCAGGAGCGGCTCACGCGCACGCTCCAGCAGAACGCGGTGCCGTGGGGCGTGACGGTCCTCCTCGAGCCCGCGACCGGGCGGGTCCTCGCCATGGCGGAGTACTCCCGGGCGGAGCCGGACGCGACCGGGCTCGCGCTGCGGGCGCTCGCGCCGGCGGCCAGCATCTTCAAGCTCGTGACGGCGGCGGCGCTGCTCGAGCAGGGGGTCTCCCCCGAGGCCGAGGTCTGCTTCCACGGCGGGCGCCACCGCCTCGCCCCCCGCCTCCTCGCGGACGACCCGCGCCGGGATCGCCGCTGCCTCTCGCTCGAGACCGCCTTCGGCAAGAGCACGAACGTGGTGTTCGCGAAGCTCGCCGATCGCGGCCTCACCGCCCCGGCGCTCCGCGAGGCCGCGTCCCGCTTCTTCTTCAACGCCGCGATCCCCTTCCCCGTCGCGCTCGAGCCGTCCACGGCCCTCATCGACGAGGATCCGTTCCAGCGCGCGAACACGGCCGCCGGCTTCGGCCCGGTCCGCCTCTCGCCCATGCACGGCGCGCTGCTCGCCGCGATCGTGGCCAACGGCGGGCTGTTCGTACCGCCGCGGCTGGTGGACGAGGTGCAGGGGGCGGCGCCGCCGCCCGCCGCCGCCCCCGTGCGCGTCGTCGAGCGGGACGTCGCGACGGCGCTCGCCGACATGATGCGGTCGACCGTCACCGAGGGCACCGCCCGCCGGACCTTCCGCCGCGTCCACTCCCCGCTCCGCGGCGTACCCGTGGCCGGCAAGACCGGCTCGCTCGCCGACAGGGAGCCGTTCCGCGACTACTCTTGGTTCGTGGGCTACGCGCCCGCGGATCAGCCCGAGATCGCGGTCGCCACGGTCATCGTCAACGAGCGCCTCTGGCGTGTCCGCGCCCCCACCGTCGCCCGAGACGCGCTGACCGCGTACTTCGAGCTGCAGGAGCGCGAGGCGCGGGCCGCGGCCACGGACCGGCTCCGCGTCGCGAAGGCGGCGGCGGCGCGGTAGCGTCCGCCGGAACGTCACGTCAGCAGCGATCCCACGGGATCAACTCCGTGGGATCGCCACCGGTCCTCCCCCCTCCGAAAGCTCGTGCCGCCCGTGAGGAGAAGAGGCCCCCACCCCTCCCGGCGTGACTGCCTCCGCCCCATCCGGGGCGTATGGCGTCAGTCCCTCGTGCCGTGCCGCGCTCCGGGAGAGGACCGACCCGGGCGCAGCGCGAGCCACGCGCCCGCGCCGAGGAGGAGAAAGATGGCCGCGGAGACCGCGAGGTTGCGCCCGACCTTGCGCGCCGCCCGCCCGGCGTCCGCGAGCGGGCGCGGCCGGGCGTCGGAGGCGATCGTCGCGAGGAGGGCCCGGGCCGGCTTCGCGGGGATCGCGAAGTTGAGCGCCTGGCCGACGCTGATGAGCCCGACGGCGATCCCCACCACCTTCCCGTCCTCGGCCAGGACGGGGGAGCCGCTCGAGCCCGGGGAGATCGGCGCCGAGATCTGGAGCTGCCAGCTCGGGGCCTTCCCGTAGGGACCCAGGTCCGCGCCCTCCGCGCGGATGGCCGCGACGATCCCCGTCGAGAGCGTGCCCGCGAGCCCGATGGGGCTGCCGATCACCGCCACCTGCTCGCCGACCCTGGGATCGCGCCCGTCCTCGAGCTGGAGCGCAGGATACCGCCCGTCCTCCGCCTGGAGCACGGCGAGGTCACGCTCCTCGTCGTCCGCGAGCACGCCGAGGATCCGGACCTCCCGGTTCCCCTCGAGGATGGCGACGAGGTCGGGCGCGCCGCGGACCACGTGGTGGTTCGTGAGGATCCGCCCGTCCGCGGAGACGAAGAAGCCCGTGCCGTTGCCGAGCTCGTTCCCGAACGCGTCGCGCGCGACCAGCTTCACGACGGCGGGGCGGGTCCGCTCCGCGAGCGCCGCGAGATCGGGCGCCGGAGCCTGGGCCGGAGCCTGGGCGACGAGGACGAGCAGCAGCGCGGGCACCATCACGCACCTAGCTTGCCCCAACTCCCGCCGCGCGGCACCGGTGCGGTAGTCTCGGCGCATGCCCGCCATCCCGATCGCCCACCTCGGCGCCTGCCGGCACCCCTCCCCGCTCGGCCGCTTCGTCTCCGACGACCTCCACGTCCCCACCGACCTCCACTGGACCGCCGGGACGCCGCCGTCCGAGCCCGGGCTCTTCGAGCAGGCGGGGCCCCGCGAGCGCCTCTTCTTCGACCCGGGGCGCACCCGCGCCGCCATCGTCACCTGCGGCGGGCTCTGCCCCGGCCTCAACAACGTGATCCGCTCGCTCGTCCTCGAGCTCCACCACGGCTACGGCGTGCGGGAGGTGATCGGGTACCGCGGCGGCTACGGCGGGCTCGACCCGGCGAACGGGGTCGCGCCCATCCCGCTCACCCTCGAGCTCGTGGACAAGATCCACCGGCAGGGTGGCACGATCCTCGGCACCTCCCGCGGCCCCGTAGACGTGTCGAAGGCCGTGGACGAGCTCGTGCGCCGCGACGTCGACGTGCTGTTCACCATCGGCGGCGACGGCACCCAGCGCGGCGGGGCCGCGCTCCACCAGGAGGCGCGCCGGCGCGGGCGCCCGCTCGCCGTGGTCGGCGTCCCGAAGACGATCGACAACGACGTCGCGTTCGTCTCGCAGACGTTCGGCTACCCGACCGCGCTCGAGGAGGCGCGCGCCGTGCTCGACCGGGCGCACGTCGAGTCGAAGAGCGTCCACAACGGCATCTCGCTCGTCCGGCTCATGGGCCGCAGCGCCGGGTTCATCGCCGCCGGCGCGACGCTCGCGAGCCAGGACGTGAACTTCTGCCTGGTGCCCGAGGTGCCGTTCGCGCTCGAGGGGGAGAACGGCTTCCTCGCGGTGCTGAAGCGGCGCATCCTCGCGCGCGCGCACGCGGTGATCGTCGTCGCCGAGGGCGCGGGCCAGGACCTGGTCGCCGGCCCCGCGGGCAGCCGCGACGCCTCCGGGAACGTGAAGCTCAAGGACATCGGCGTTCACCTGCGCGAGCGGATCGAGGCGTACCTGAAGGCGGAGGGCGTGCCCGCGGTGATGCGGTACTTCGACCCCGGCTACCTGATCCGCAGCTCCCCGGCCAACGCCGAGGACGCGATCCACTGCGACCTGTACGCGCGCAACGCGGTCCACGCGGCGATGGCCGGGAAGACCGGGCTCGTCGTCGGCCACATGCACGATCGGTTCATCCACGTGCCGATCGAGCTCCTCGCCGCGCAGCACAAGCGGCTCGACCCGGCGGAGACGCTGTGGCAGGCCGTCCTCGCGGCGACGGGGCAGCCGGCGCGCTGGGGGTGAGGCGGCGGCGCCCGTCTCGAGCGCAGCGCCGAAGCCGGATCCCCCGGGTCACGGGGGATCCGGGGCGGGCGGCGTCGCGTGCACCTCAGGGGGGAGCGATCACTCGGTCGTGAGCTCCACGTGGTCGAACGTGACGGTCTCGAGGACGTCGGCCAGATACGACTGCACGAAGAATCCGACGTGGACGCTCTCCGGAAGGCTCAGCGTCTGCGTGTAGGTGCTGGGCGTCCACGTCGCGCCGTCGCTCGAGTACGCGGCGGTGAACGTGTCACCGTCGCGCGCGATCCGCAGGTACACCGGCAGCCCAACGCTGCAGACCTCCGCGCCGCACTGGGCCGCCGTGTCGGCGGTCTGCCGGACGCAACCGGTTCCCGTCATCGTGCTCGTCTGCGGCGGCATCAGCGAGTAGTGGAACGTGGGGCTCCCCGCCTCGAGCGAGCTGCGGGCCATCAAGCCTGCCATCGAGGAAGTGTCGACCCCCTCCATCGTGACCACGCGAACGGTGAGCCGGAAATCCCCGGTCGCTTGCGTGTACACGTAGTGCATCTGGTCCGCCTCGAACGGCCAGACCCACTCTCCCGCGCCCGCGACGGTGAACGTCCCGCCGGCGAAGGTCGCGGCGCCGGCCGGCATCCCGGCGCCGACGTCCTGGTGCGACCAGGCCCGCGGCCACGCGGGCTCCGAGCCGCCGCCGCCACCGCCACAGCCGGCGGAGCACAACAGGACAGCCAACATGGCGAGACGGAGGGAGCGATGGATGGACATGGCTGTTCCCCTTGCTGGGTTTGGAGTTGCTCCACCCCCAGCCTGACCCTGCCCTCGAGGAACCGTCAAGCAAGAAGGACGCGGCGCGTCAAGCAGGTGCCCGCGCGCCTCGAGGCTGCGGGGCCCGCGCGCTCCGCCCGCGGTCCACGTGGCCACCGCATCGGCGGTCCATGCCTTCCCTCCGCCCATCGGACGAGACTCCGACGTGGAGATGGCCGGCCTCCGGGCCGGACGACGCATGAAGCTGCGCCACGGCACACGCGTGCTGCGTCTCGGCACTTCGAGATCTCGCTCGCCTGGAAGACGATCGCTGGAGGAGCTAGCCCCGATGACCTGCGCGCTCGTGCCCCCGTCGCTCCCGCCGACCACGGTCTGCCCAGTGGAGCTGGCGCTCTCCACGCTCGCCGGCAAGTGGAAGGCGCGGCTCCTGCAGCTCCTCGGCGAGCGCACGTTCCGTTTCCGGGAGGTGGAGCGCCGGCTGGCGCTGGTCTCGCGGAAGGTGCTCGTCGAGCAGCTCCGCCAGCTCGAGGCGAGCGGGCTCGTGCAGCGCACGGTCTACCCGGAGGTGCCGTCGCGCGTGGAGTACTCCCTCACCGCGCGCGGCGTGCGGGTGCTCCCCGTGCTCCGGACACTGGGCGAGCTCGGCGAGAGCATGCTCGCGGAGGGCGCGGCGGAGCAGGCTACAATCGGCGGGTGAACGCCGCCTCGCCCCCGCTCTCGATCCGCCCCGTCACCCCGGCCGACGCCGGCGCCGTGCTGGCGCTCTGGCGCGCGGTCTTCCCGGAGTACGCCGATCCCTCGCGCGCGCACCGCGATCCGGCGGCGAGCCTCGCGCGCAAGCTCGACTTCGGCGACGGGCTGTTCTGGCTGGCCGAGCGCGCCGGGCGCGTGGTGGGGACGGCGATGGCCGGGTGGGACGGCCACCGCGGCTGGCTCTACTCGGTGGGCGTCCGCCCCGAGGCGCGGCGGGGCGGCGTCGGCGCGGCGCTCGTCTGCGC
>JAEYOU010000573.1 GCA_023411405.1 Pseudomonadota bacterium
GGGCACGCCTGCGCCGCGCGGCCCGCCTCGGCCGACCAGCGGAGCACGTACGACGAGAGCGCGCCGTAGCAGAGGAGCGCACCCTCGAGGAACGCCCGCCGGTCCGCGTCCTGCTGGTGCTCGGCCCGCGCCAGCGCCTCGCGCGCGCGCCGCTCGAAGGCGCCCAGCCCCTCGCCCACGATCCGCTCCCAGTCGAGGGCCAGGTGGCCGAACGAGTAGAACCAGGGCGGCCGGTTCTTCAGCCAGCCGTACGAGTAGAACCAGAGGATGCCGCGCTGGATGCTCTCGAGGCCGCCCTTCCACCACGCCCCCATGAAGCGGTCCGCGACCTCCTTCTGCTCGGGCGTGGGGACGATCTCCTTCACCCCGCCGACGAGCCGCTCCTCGGGCTGGAGCGGCAACGAGATCCGCTCCAGCGTGTACGCGAGCGTCTTGCCGTACCGGATCGCGTACGGGAGCCCCTCGAAGAGCTTCTCGCTCTCCATGAGGCACTGGAGCCGCTCGTAGAAGGTGGCCCGGTAGTCCTTCTGGAACCAGTTCGCCACCGAGTCCGCGACCCATTTCCTGAGCATGGCGGTCGCCTCTCCTAGGGTTCGACCCGCGCCGGCGTCGCGGGCGCGCTGGTGGGGGAGAGCACCGGGAGCCCGCGCGCGACGAACGGCGCCGCGTGCGCCTCCAGCTCCGGGCGCGCGGGGGTGCGGAACCGGCGCTGCTCGCCGGGCCGCTGGAGCACGTGGACCTTGTCGACCCCGAGGTCGTGGTACGGCAGGAGCTCGACGCCCCGGAGCCGGGGGAAGTCGACGAGGAACGCCGCCGTCCGCTCGAGGTTGTCCGCGTCGTCGTTCACCTCGGGGACGATCGGCACGCGGACGATGACGTCCACGTCCACGCGGGCCAGGCGCCGCGCGTTCTCGAGGATGAGCTCGTTCGGCACCCCGGTCCACCGAAGGTGAACCGCGGAGTCCATGCTCTTCAGGTCGAGCAGCACGAGGTCCGTGACGTCGAGGAGCTCCTCCAGGTGCCGCCAGGCGACGCACGCGGCGGTGTCGAGGGCGGTGTGCACCCCGGCGGCGCGGGCGCCCTCGAACACCTCGCGCACGAACCCGGCCTGGAGCAGCGGCTCGCCGCCGGAGACCGTGATCCCCCCGCCGGAGCTCCGGTAGTAGGCGCGGTCGCGGAGCAGGGTCTCGATCACCTCGCCGGCCTCGGTCCACCGCGCGACGAGGTTGAGCGCGTCGTACGAGCAGCGCTCGGCGCACGTGCCGCAGACGGCGCACCTCGCCGGGTCGAAGGCGCGCTTGCCCGACGCGTCCACGTGCCAGGCCGCGTTGGCGCACACGCGGACGCAGGTCCGGCAGTCGGCGCAGTTGCTCTCGGTGAACCGGAGCTCGTTCTCCCGCGCCATGAGCTCGGGGTTGTGGCACCAGGCGCAGGAGAGATTGCAGCCCTTGAGGAAGGCCGTCGAGCGGATGCCCGGGCCGTCTCCCGTGGAGAACCGCTGGATCCGGCTGACGAGTCCTTTCACGAAATTGCCTCTTCTTGCGAATCAACTCAGGCCCGGACCGGTGCGACACTACGTGCGCCGTCGGTCCTGGTCAACCGTTTAACAATCGACACGTCTCGCTTTATTGTCGATTACGGACCCGTAGGGGTCGTGTGCGGGCGAATGCATGAGTAAACCGATATGTGGTTGTTTGGTTCTCCTCTCGCCGAGCGCTTGCGAACCTCGCCAGTCGCCGCCCAGCTCTCTTACGCGCCCTTTCGAAGGCCTTCGATCTGGTGCGCCTGCAGGATGGGCTCGAGCACCTTCACGACCCGCCCGCCGAGGTGCCGGCGAACGACGTCCGGCAGGGTGAGCCAGTACTGCTCGGTCACCTGGAGGTCGTGCCGCTCGGCGTTTCGGGCGTCGGGCGCGTCCACGCCGACGACCAGCACCGGCCGGAGCTGGCTCGAGCGGTTGGGCGTGCCGCGGTGGATCGTCAACGCCGAGCGCGCGGAGATGTCGCCGAGCTTGGCGTAGCGCTTCTGGGCGCGCGCCTCGTAGCGAGGGTAGAGGGACGCCGGGGGGAACATGCCGTCCTCCCACCCGTCCTGATCGTCCCACTGGGTCCCGGGCGCGATCTCGAACGGGCCGAGCTCGTCGGTCGTGTCCACGCCCGTGAGGTTGAAGGCGAGGGAGTTGAGTCGCCTGCCGCGGAGGGTCGCGTCCGGCGAGGGGAAGTCGCGGTGCCAGGGCTGGTGCTCGGCGCCCGGGCCGGGCATGTCGTAGCCGACCTCGATGATCTCGTAGTCGGGGCCCAGCACGGCCCTGCACACCGCGACGAACCACGGGTGGGCGGCGAGGTCGGCGAACCCGCGGATCCGCTCCGGGTGAATCTCCTCGTAGAAGCGGGCGGGGCCGCGCTCGACCAGCGCGCCCGGGCGCGCCTTCGCCTCGGCGAAGAGGCTCTCGACGTCCTCGCGCATGCGCACCGCCCACTCGCGCGAGAAGGCGCCCTTGAGGGCGATGATCCCGTCCCCGTACAGCGCGCCCATGATCTGCGCAGCGTCGAGCTCCGGCTCCTTCACGTGGGGCTGCGGCGGAGCGCTCGTGGCAATCGCTTTCATGAAAGTTCTCCTCCAATTGCAGTAAGGGGCGCGGCGGATCGGGACAATGGAGTCCGCGTCCGGGCCGTCGGCCCGCCGCCCGCCCTCCGGGCGGACGCGCAGGCGCTTCGCCCCGGCCTGCGCGGCCGCTTCGCGCAGCGGGCACCGGGGCGACGGCGGCCGCGCTCCCGGAGACGAGCCGGGACGAGTCGGTGGCCGCGGAGGCGCCGTCCGAGCCGCGGAAGGCGCAGCGCCACCGCGGCTGACCGAGCCGGGTTCGGCGGACTAAATCGTCCCGCAAGGGCGCGCGGTTCTGGTAGTAACGGTGGCCGGACCTCCAGCGAGGGCTTCGGCACACCGGACCATGAACCGACGAGGATCGAGGTCGAAGGCGTCTGCGCGGAAGCACGCGCCGACGCTCAAGGACCTGGCGCAGTACCTGGGGCTCGCGCCGGCAACCGTGTCGACGGTGCTGAACGGCGACGGCGGCGCCGGGGTGGGGATCGCCGAGGCGACGCAGCGCCGGATCCGCGACGCGGCGGAGACCCTGGGCTACCGGCCGAGCTACCTCGCGCGCGCGCTCCGCACGCGGCGGAGCTTCAGCGTCGGCGTCATGGTCCCGGAGATCAGCGCCGGCTACAACGTCCTCGTCCTGCGCGGCATCGAGGATCGGCTCGTGAAGGAGGGGTACTTCTACTCCGTCGTGAGCCACCGCCTGCGCGCCGATCTGGTCGAGGACTACGCGCACCGGCTCATCGAGCGCGCCTCCGACGGGCTCGTCGTGGTGAGCGCCCCCTGGAAGCTGCGGCTCGACATCCCCGTCGTGACCGTCTCCTGCCACCACGCCGTCAAGGGCACGGCCCGCGTCCTCCTGGACCACCACGTCGCGGCGGAGCTCGCGCTCCGCCACCTCACGGAGCTGGGCCACCGGCGCATCGCGTACATCCGCGGGAGCGACGCGGTGCCCGACGCCGTGGTGCGCTGGAAGGCGATCGAGGAGACCGCGGCGCAGATGGGCGTCCCCGTCGAGCCGAAGCTGGTGCAGGTCGTGGCCGACGAGCGGCCGGCCTCGCCGCAGCTCGGCCAGGAGATCGCGCACCGGCTGCTCGCGACCGGCGAGCGGTTCACGGCGCTGTTCGCCTTCAACGACGTGCTCGCCATCGGCGCGATCCACGCCCTGCAGCAGTCCGGGCTCCGCGTGCCCCGCGACGTGTCCGTGGTCGGGTTCGACGACATCGAGAGCGCGACCTATCTCGGCCCCGGGCTCACCACCATCCGCCAGCCGCTCCACGAGATGGGACAGATGGCGGCGGAGGCGCTCCTCGACCGGATCGCGGGCAAGGTGCCGGACTGGGCCGGGATCGCGGCCCGGACCGTGGTCCGGCCGGAGCTGGTGATCCGCGAGACGACCGCCGTCGCCCACGAGGGGCGGCGGAAGGCGGCGGAGTAGCGCGCCCGGCGGGCCCCCGGCCGGGCCTCCGCG
>JAEYOU010000618.1 GCA_023411405.1 Pseudomonadota bacterium
GGTCGAGCCCGCGGCCGCCGTGCCCTCCTCCATCGACCTCGCCCGCCAGGTCCGCGCGCTGGCGCCCGCGCCCGCCGCGGGGCCGCGGGAGTCGCTCGCGGGCAAGACCGTCTGGATCTGGGGCGACGACGAGGCCTGCGTGCGGGCGCTCCAGGCGGCGCTCCAGGGCCGCGCCAGGGAGCTCCGGACCCTGGTCTTCCCCGCCTCCGGCTCTCCGGAGGAGGCGCTCGGGGCGCTCTCGCCCCTGCTCAAGCGGGCGCGGCCCCACGTCCTCGTCGACACGACCGCGTGCGGGTCGAAGGGCTCGCTCCTCTCCGCCGACCCGGAGGCCCTCGCGGCCGCGATCGCCCGCGCCGCCGACTGCCGCTTCGCCGCGTGGAAGCGGCTCGCGGACTCGGAGCGCGTGCCGGAGCGCATCCTCGCCGTGACCGCCGTGGACGGCGCGTGTGGGCTCGGGGAGGAAGGCGCCGCGCTCGACCCGGTGTTCGGCATCCACGCCGGGTTCTACAAGGCGCTCCGCCAGGAGTGGCCCGACCGGAGGGTGCGGATCGTCGACCTCGCGCCGGGCACGCTGGCGGCGCCCGCGCCGGCCGCGTTCGAGCCCGTCGTCGCGGAGCTCACGGAGCGCGGGCCCGGGGTCGAGATCTGCCGGATCGGCGGGGTGCGCCACCGCGTGGTGGTCGCGAACGCGACCGTCCCGGCGGAGCCGCCGGCCGCGCTCGCGCCCGACGAGGTGATCGTCGCGACCGGCGGCGGCGCCGGGATCACCGCGATCATCCTCGAGCACCTCACCGCGGGCCGCCCCTGCCGCGTGGCCCTCCTCGGCCGCACGGCCGTCGGCGACGAGGTCCGCCAGTTCCACGCGCTGCCCCCCGCGGCGCGTCCGGCCCGGAAGGACGCCATCCGCGAGCGCCTGCGCGCCGCGTTCGCGCGCGTCACCCCGGTCATGATCGAGGAGGCGTACGCCGGGCTCGAGCGCGGAGCCGAGATCCTCGAGACCGTCGCCCGGCTCGAGGCCGCCGGCTGCCGCGTGAGCTACCACGCGGCCGACGTCTGCGACCGCGCCCAGCTCCGGGCGGCGCTCGAGGAGGTCCGCAGGCTCCACGGGCCGATCACGACGCTGATCCACGGCGCCGGCCGCGAGGTCAGCCGCCGGCTCGAGAAGAAGTCGCTCGACGAGTTCCGCGCCGTGCACCGCGCCAAGACGCTCGGCGCCTGTCACCTGGGCGCGCTCTGCGCGGCGGATCCGCTCCGGCGCGTCGTCGCCATCTCGTCGATCGCCGGCCTGCTGGGGAGCGCGGTGCAGGTGGACTACTCGGCCGCGAACGCGTTCCTCGACCTCTGGACGCGCGCGTACCGGCGCGCGCGCGGGATCCGCGGCGCGAGCCTCGTCTGGTCGGGCTGGGCCGAGCGCGGCATGGCGTGGCGGAACGCGTTCCTGCGGGAGCACGCCGAGAACGCCGGCCTCAACTTCATCGCGCCCGAGGAGGGCGGCCGGGCGGCGGCGCGCGAGATCCTCTCCGCGCGCCCCGAGGTCGAGGTGGTGCTGCACCGCGGGCTCGGCGGCCTGGTCGATCCCGAGCTCGCCGCGACCCCCCTCGACGCCGCGCCGTTCGTGGACTGGGTGAGCCACGGCGAGGGGCGGCTGCCCGTCGTCTACCGCCGGTTCTCGCCCCGCCGCGACGCGCTCCTCGACCAGCACCGCCTCGCCGGCACGCCGCTCATGCCGGGCGTCGGGTTCATGGAGCTCATGGCGGAGGCGCACGAGCTCGTGCTCGGGGAGGACGCCGGCGAGGCCGGGCACCCCTACGTGTTCCGGCAGCTCGCGTTCCGGGACGCGTTCAAGCTCCACCGCGAGGCCGCGCGCGACGTGCTCGTCCGGAGCGCGGCGGCGGAGGGCGCGGGCGGGCACGCGCTGCGCATGGAGGTCTGGTCGCCGTTCCAGCCGCAGGCGGGGGGCCGGGCGGAGGAGCGGCTCTACTGCAGCGCGATCGTATCGCGCGAGCCGATCGCGCCGCCCGCCGAGCCGCCCGCGCGGTGGGCGCTCGGGGGCGCGGAGAAGACCGACTACGCGCGGCTCCTCCCGAAGGCCGGCGAGGGGCACGAGAAGAACGTCCTCTTCGGGCCCCTCTTCAACGACGCGCGGAGGACCGGGCACTCCGTCTCCGAGCTCGAGGTCACCTACGGGAAGGACGGGATCTGGACGCGGGTGCCGCTGCCGCGCGCCCAGCGCGCGGAGCCGCGGTACCCGCTCGCGCGGCTCCGCCTCAACCCGGCGTTCCTCGACGCGCTGCACCAGGCGGGCGCCGTCTTCTGCATCCTGCAGACCGGCCAGGTCTACCTGCCCGTCGGCGCCGAGGAGTTCGCCGTCCTGGTCCCGCCGATCGAGGACGGGCAGTACGACGTCGTCGCGCGCGTGACCGACCGGACGCAGGACCTGTTCGTCTTCGACATCGCCATGCTGCGCGGCGAGCGGCTCTGCTGCCACGCCCGGAGCGTCGCGTTCCGGAGGATCCGGCAGTAGATGCTCCCCCCCCTCGCACAGCTCGAGCCCGTGCTCGTCCGGCTCGCCCGCGGGCTCGGGGAGGTCGCGGTCGCCATCGCCCCGATCCGCGCGGACCGCGCGTGCTTCGAGAGGCTCGGCACGGGCGGAGCGTGCGCGGACCCGCCCGACGCCCTCCTCGGGGAGG
>JAEYOU010000018.1 GCA_023411405.1 Pseudomonadota bacterium
CCCGCCCGACGTCGGCCGCGGCGACGCCCTGCACCACGACGCCGAGCAGCATCCCGCGGCCGCGGACCTCCTTCACCCGGCTCCCGAGCCGCTCCAGCGCCGCCCGCAGCCGCGCGCCCACGTCCCGCGAGGCGGCGAGCACCCCGCCCTGGAGCTCGTTCACGACGGCGAGCGCGACCGCGCAGGCGAGCGGGTTCCCGCCGAACGTCGAGCCGTGGCTGCCGGCGGTGAGGTGGCTGCCGACCTCCTCGCTGGCGAGCAGCGCGCCGATGGGGATCCCGCCGCCCAGCGACTTCGCCGAGGACATGAGGTCGGGCTCGACGCCGAGCCACTCGTGCGCCCACATCCGGCCGGTCCGGCCCATGCCGGTCTGGATCTCGTCGAGGCAGAGCAGGACGCCGCGCCGCCGCGTGAGCTCGCGCGCGCCGCGCAGGTAGTCGTCGGACGCGGGCAGGACGCCGCGCTCGCCCTGGATCGGCTCCACGAGGAACGCGGCGGTCCGGTCGGTGAGCGCCGCCTCGAGCGCGGCGAGATCGCCGAAGGGCACGTGCCGCACCCCGGGGACGACGGGCTCGAACCCCTGCCGGTACTTCGCCTGCCCGCCGACCGTGACGGTGAAGAGCGTCCGGCCGTGGAAGGACCCCTCGCAGGCGACGATCTCGTGGCGCTCCGGGCGGCCCTGATCGGCGAAGTACTTCCGGGCGAGCTTGAGCATCGCCTCGTTCGCCTCCGCGCCGCTGTTGCAGAAGAACGCCCGGCGCGCGAACGGCGTGACGGCGAGCAGCCGCTCGGCGAGCTCGATCTGGCGCGGGATGTAGAAGTGGTTGGAGACGTGCCAGACCGTCCGGGCCTGCTCCTCGAGCGCGCGCACCAGCGCCGGGTGGCAGTGGCCCAGCACGTCCACGGCCACGCCGCCCAGGAAGTCGTAGTACGCGTTGCCGTCCGCGTCGAACACGCGCGCGCCCTCGCCGCGAACGATCGCGACCGGCTGCTGCGCGTAGTTCGGGGTGAGGACCTTCTTCGAGCGCTCGGCCCACTGCGCGTTGTCCGTCATGGATCGCTTATATCAGGCTGCGCGCAGGAGGAAAGCGGATCGCTCGCCCGTGCCCGAGCCCTCCTTCGACTCCGCGGCCGCCTCTCGGCGGCCGCTACGCTCAGGATGAACGGCCTCGGCCGTCACAGGATGTACCGCGAGAGGTCTTCGTCCTCCGCGATCCCCTGCAGCCGCTCGCGCACGGTCGCGGCGTCGACGACGATCCGCTGCCCCCGCAGCTCGGCGGCGTCGAACGAGACCGGGTCGAGCAGCTTCTCCATCACCGTGTGCAGCCGCCGCGCCCCGATGTTCTCCATCCGCTCGTTCACCTCCGCGGCGATGCGCGCGACCTCCTCGATCGCGTCGTCGCGGAACTGCACGTCCACGCCCTCGGTGGCGAGCAGGGCGGTGTACTGCCGCACGAGGCTGTTCCGCGGCTCCTTGAGGATCCGGACCAGGTCGGCCCGGGTGAGCGGCTCGAGCTCGACGCGGATGGGGAAGCGGCCCTGGAGCTCCGGGATGAGGTCCGAGACCTTGGCGACGTGGAACGCGCCGGCGGCGACGAAGAGCATGTGGTCGGTCTTCACCACGCCGTACTTCGTGTTCACGTTCGAGCCCTCGACGATGGGCAAGAGGTCGCGCTGCACGCCGCCGCGCGACACGTCCGGGCCGCGGGACGAGGCGGCGTCGCCGCCGGCGATCTTGTCGATCTCGTCGATGAAGACGATCCCCGCGTTCTGCGCCCGGTCGAGCGCCTCCCGGACCACCCGCTCCATGTCCACCATCCGGGAGGCCTCCTCCTGCGTGAGGAGCTCGAGGGCCTCCTTCACCGGGAGCCGGCGCTTCCGCTTCTTCGCCCCGCCGCCGAGCATCGAGACGATCGGGTTGTTCCCGAGCCCCTGGACCATGTCCTGGATGCCCTGCGCCATGTCCTCCATGCCGGGCCCCATGAACGGCAGCACCGGCGCGGTGCGCTCGCTCACCTCGATCTCGACGGAGTCCTCGTCGAGCGTCCCGGCGCGGAGCTGCGCGCGCGCCTTCTCGCGCGAGCCCGCCGGCGCGTGCTCCGGCTCACCGCCCTCGCCGCGCACGCGCGCCGCGACGTTCCGGAACCCGAGCCCGATCCCGCCGCCGTAGCCGAGCGCGTCGAGGACCCGCTCCTCGGCCGCGTCCCGGGCGCGATCGCGGAGCTTCTCGATCTCCTCCTCCTTGACGAGCTTCACCGCGGCCTCGACGAGATCGCGGATCATCGCGTCCACGTCGCGGCCCACGTAGCCGACCTCGGTGAACTTCGAGGCCTCCACCTTCACGAAGGGCGCGCCGGCCAGGCGCGCGAGGCGGCGGGCGATCTCCGTCTTCCCGACGCCGGTCGGCCCGATGAGGATGATGTTCTTCGGCAGGATCTCCTCGCGCAGGTCGGGGCCGACGCGCTGCCGGCGCCAGCGCGTCCGGAGCGCCAGCGCCACCGCCCGCTTGGCCGCGCCCTGCCCGACCACGTACCGGTCCAGCTCCGCGACGATCTCCCGCGGCGTCAGCTCCTGCGCGTTCACGAGAGCTCCTCGAAGGTCAGGTTGGCGTTGGTGTAGATGCAGATCTCGCCCGCGAGCTTCATCGCCTCCTCGGCGACCTTCCGCGCGTCGAGGGCCGAGTGCGCGAGCAGCGCCCGCGCCGCGGCGAGGGCGTACGGCCCGCCCGAGCCGATCGCCACGGCGGCGCCCCCCGGCACCGGGTCCGGCTCGAGCACGTCGCCCGCCCCCGAGAGCACGAGCACGTGCTCCCGGTCGGCGACGACGAGCAGCGCCTCGAGCCGCCGGAGCATGCGGTCGGTCCGCCACTGCTTCGCGAGCTCGACCGCGGCGCGCGGGAGCGAGCGCGCGTGCTCCTTCAGCTTCTTCTCGAACAGCTCGAAGAGCTGGAAGGCGTCCGCGGTCGCCCCGGCGAAGCCCGCCAGGACCTGCCCCTCCGCGAGCCGCCGCACCTTCCGGGCCGTCGCCTTCATCACCGTCTTGTCGAGCGTGACCTGGCCGTCGCCGGCGATCACCACCCGTCCGTCACGCCGGACGCAGAGGACGGTCGTACCGTGGAGCGCGCGCATGGCGGATGGGTAGCGCGGGGGCGCGGTGGGGGCAAGGACGGCGTCGCGCGCCCCTCGCGCGGGCCGCGCGCCGCGGTCGAGCTCGCGAAGCAGTGGCGGACCGACCGCAT
>JAEYOU010000156.1 GCA_023411405.1 Pseudomonadota bacterium
CCGGTTCCCGGCGACGAGCGGCCGGCGCACGACGGAGTCGGCGAGCCGGACGAGCGGCGCGAGGTGGCCCGCCCCGGGGGGCAGCGCCGGCGGGGGCGGGAGGTCCTCGGGCCGGGCCCGGACCTCCGGGAGCCGGAGCGCCTGCGCGCGGCGGCGGATCCGGTTCACGCCGAAGACGAGGTACGCCGCCGCCCCGACGAGCGGGACGACGAGGATGAGGCCCAGCCAGCCCAGGGCCGCGCGCACGTCGCGCTTGTTGAGGATGACGTGGGACGACGCGAGCACCGCCGCGACCACCGAGAGGATCGCGGCGACGAGCTGCCAGGTCTCGAGGACGCGCGCCACCGGGGGATCGAAGCAGAGAACGCGGGCGGGGGCGAGGAAATCCCCGGGTCGCGCGGCCGCGCCTTGCGGGGGCGGTCGCCGGAATGGGGCCTGGACCGACCATCGGACGATCACCGCTCGTGGTTCGACAGGCTCACCACGAGCGGGCAGGTGAAGACCCGCTCGCCCTGAACCTGTCGAAGGGTGAGCGAGATCGGACGATCACCGCTCGTGGTTCGACAGGCTCACCACGAGCGGGCAGGTGAAGCCGCTCGCCCTGAGCCTGTCGAAGGGTGAGCGAGATCGGACGATCACCGCTCGTGGTTCGACAGGCTCACCACGAGCGGGCAGGTGAGGCGGGGTCGGACCGGCGCCGTCACGCCGCCGCCTTCGCCTCCTGCCGCACCCGCCCGAGCAGGGCGGCGAGGTCGTCGCCGGTGAGCGTCTCGCGCGCGAGGAGCGTGCGGGCGCCCTCCTCGAGCACCGGCAGGTTCGCCTTGAGCAGGTTCCGCGCCCGGCGGAACGCGCCGTCGAGCAGCTCGCGCACGGCGAGGTCGATCTCGCGCGCGGTCTCCTCGGAGTAGAGGCGCCGCGTGCCGGTCACCTGGCCGAGGAACCCCTCCGGCTCGGTCTGGTAGCTCACCGGCCCCAGGCCGCCGGCCATGCCGTAGCGCGTGACCATGCTCCGGGCGATGTCGCTCGCCTTGCCGAGGTCGTCGGCGGCGCCGGTCGAGAAGTGTCCGTACACGAGGTGCTCCGCGGCGCGGCCGCCGAGCAGCACGGCCATCTTCGCCTCGAGCTCCTCGCGCGTCATGAGGTAGCGGTCCTCGGTGGGGCGCTGGATCGTGTAGCCGAGCGCGCCGATGCCGCGCGGGATGATCGAGATCTTGTGGACCGGGTCGCAGCCGGGCAGGGCCGCGGCCACGATGGCGTGGCCGAGCTCGTGGTGGGCCACGACCTCGCGCTCGCGCGGGTTCAGGATCCGGTTCTTCTTCTCCAGCCCCGCGATGATCCGCTCGATGCCGGCGTTGAAGTCCTCGAGCGAGACCTCCGCGGCGCCGCGGCGGGTCGCGACGAGGGCCGCCTCGTTCACGAGGTTCGCGAGGTCGGCGCCGGTGAAGCCGGGCGTGAGCGCGGCCACCTGCTCGAGCTCCACCCCGGGCGCGAGCGTCACCTTCTTCACGTGCACCCCGAGGATCGCGATCCGGCCGGTGCGGTCCGGGCGATCGACGAGCACCTGCCGGTCGAACCGGCCGGCGCGGAGCAGCGCGGGGTCGAGCACCTCGGGGCGGTTGGTCGCGCCGAGGAGCACGATGCCGGCGGCGGGGTCGAACCCGTCGAGCTCGACGAGGAGCTGGTTGAGCGTCTGCTCCTTCTCGTCGTGTCCGCCCATGCCCGCGACGCTGGCGCGCGCGCGGCCGAGGGCGTCGAGCTCGTCGATGAAGATGATCGCCGGCGCCTTGGCGCGGGCCTGCTCGAAGAGGTCGCGGACGCGGGCCGCGCCCACGCCGACGAACATCTCCACGAACTCCGAGCCGGAGATGGAGAAGAAGGGCACGCCCGCCTCGCCGGCGACGGCCTTGGCGAGGAGGGTCTTGCCGGTGCCGGGCGGGCCGACGAGGAGCACGCCCTTGGGCATGCGCGCGCCGAGGCGCCCCTGGCTCTTCGGGTCCTGGAGGAACGAGACGACCTCCTGCAGCTCCGCCTTCGCCTCCTCGACCCCGGCGACGTCGGCGAACGAGACCTTGGTGTCGGTCTCCACGTAGACCTTGGCCTTCGACTTCCCGATGGACATGAGCCCGCCGCCCAGGCCGCCGCCCATCTGCTTCGCCATCCTGCGCGAGAGCCACATCCAGACGCCGAAGAAGATCGCGGTGGGGACCACCCACGAGAGGATCGTCGGGAGGACGTCGCTCTCGAACCGCCCGGCGAACTTCACGCCGTGCGTGTCGAGCTCCTTGGCCATGTCCGCGTCCACCCGGACGGTGACGAACCGCTTCTTCCCGTTCGGGAGCGGCTCCTTCAGCTCGCCCTGGAGCTGGTCCTGCGAGACCACCACCTGCGCGACCTGGTTCTCGCGCACGAGCTGCTGGAACTCGCTGTAGGGGATCGCCTCGATCTGCGAGCGCGCCCAGGACTCCTGCAGGAACAGGGCGCCGAGCACGGCCAGGATGGGGAAGCCGACGTTGAGCCAGGTCTTCTGCTTGTTCATGGTGGTCTCCGATCCGCTCCCCTGTTCGTAACCACCACCCTGGCTTCGACAAATACGAAATTTGAACGCGACCTGTAGGTTGGAGCGAAGTGTAGGCCCTGCCCGGCCGGCCGCCTCTCCCCACCATGTAGAATCGCGGCGATGGCTCGCATCCTGGTGGCCGACGACCACGACGCCATGCGCGAGGGCATGGTCCTCGTCCTGACCCGCCTGGGCCATGAGGTCCAGGGCGTGCGGGGCGGCGCGGAGGCGATCGCCGCCTACCGCAAGCGTCCGGCCGACGTCGTCGTGACCGATCTCCGGATGGTGCCGGTGGACGGGCTCGAGGTCGTCCGCCAGCTCCGCGCCGAGGATCCCGACGCCACCGTGGTCGTCATCTCGGCGCACGGCACGATCGCCACCGCGGTCGAGGCGATGGCGCTCGGGGCCATCGACTTCGTCGAGAAGCCGTTCTCGCCCGAGGTGCTCCGCGCGCGGGTGGAGAAGGCGGTCCAGATCGCCCGCGAGCGGCGCGGGGCGCGGACGGACCGCGGCCGGGTGGAGGCGCTCGACGAGGACGCCGCGCGCGCGCACGACCCGCACGGCATCGTGGGGCGGTCCGAGCCGATGCGCCGGGTGCTCGAGCAGATCCGGCGGATCGCCTCCACCGACGCGACCGTGCTCGTGCTGGGCGAGTCGGGCACCGGCAAGGAGCTCGTCGCGCGCGCCATCCACGACGGCGGTCCGCGCAGGGACCGGCCGTTCGTCTCGATCTCCTGCGCGGCGATCCCCGAGGGCCTGCTCGAGTCGGAGCTCTTCGGCCACGAGCGCGGCGCGTTCACCGGCGCGGTGAAGCGCAAGCTCGGCCGGTTCGAGCTCGCGGACGGCGGCACGCTGTTCCTCGACGAGGTGGGCGAGCTCGCGCCGTCGATCCAGGTGAAGCTGCTGCGCGTCCTCCAGGAGCGCCGGATCGAGCGGGTCGGCGGCGAGGGATCGATCGAGGTCGACGTGCGCCTCGTCTCGGCCACGAACCGCGACCTCGCGAAGATGGTCGCGGACGGGCGCTTCCGCGAGGATCTCTACTACCGGCTCGCCGTGGTCCCGGTGCGGCTCCCGCCGCTCCGGGAGCGCCCGGGCGACGTCGAGGCGCTGGCGCAGGTCTTCCTCCGCCGGGCGGCCCCGCGGATGGGCCGGCGGGTGACCGGGTTCAGCCCCGCCGCGCTCGAGCTCCTGCGACGCCACCGCTGGCCGGGGAACGTCCGCGAGCTCCAGAACCTCGTCGAGCAGGCGCTCGTCTTCGCCGACGGTCCGGAGATCCGCGCCGAGGACCTGCCGGAGGGCCTGCGCCGGCCCGCGGCGGCGGCCGGGCTCCCCATCCCGACCGGCGATCGCAGCCTCCCCGACGTGCTCGACGACCTCGAGCGCGAGCTCGTCCTGGCCGCGATGGAGAAGGCGCGCGGGGTCAAGGCGGAGGCGGCGCGGCTCCTCGGGATCAAGCCTTCGGCGCTCTACTACAAGCTCGACAAGTACGGCATCGCGCGCGACGAGCCGGACGGCGGCGCGCCGTGATCCGACGGATTTCCGAGGGCGGACCTCGCCGATCGCCGCCGGCGCGCGGCGCGAGCCGCCGTAACCCATCGGAACGTCGGAGGGCGGGCGCGGCACGCGGGTTGCTCGACGTGGAGCTTCGCCGATGATCTGCCCGCTCCTCCTCGCCGCGATGCTCTCCGCCGGTCCGGACGTGGACACGCTCCGGCGGGAGCTGGACGACGTCGCGAGCCGGATCGAGGCGCTCAAGGCGCGGCGGCGCGCGGGGGAGCCGATCGAGGACGGTTCGCTCGAGCGCCTGCTCGTCCGCTCGCAGGAGCTCGCCGAGGAGCTCGAGCGTGCGCGGCCGCGGCCGGCGGCGGTCCCGTCCGGCCCCGATCCGCGGTGCGAGCTCGCGGACGAGCTCCGGGGCGAGGCGGCCGCGCTCCGCGAGGACGCGGCCCAGCTC
>JAEYOU010000170.1 GCA_023411405.1 Pseudomonadota bacterium
CGCGGAGATCGCGCGCTCCATCGAGGAGGACGCGCGCGCCCTCGGGACGGATCCCGGGTGGTTCGGTCGCACCGACCTGGCCCGCAGCGGCCTGCAGGCGAGCGTGGCGGCGCTCGATCGGATCGCCGACCGGCGCGCCCCGGAGCTGCGGCCCTGGGTCCTGGCCGCCTCGGAAGCGGTCCGGGCGGTTCGGCCCGAGAGCCCGTTCGGCATCGAGCGGAGCGCGATCCAGGACGCGCTTCGCGCCGTCGCGGACGCGTTCCGGGCGGCGGTCCTGCGGGCAGGTTCCGATCCGAGCCAGGCGCGTGCGGGCTCGGGGTGACGCCCCGTCCTCCCTCGTTCCGTCCGCACCCGCACCCCGGAGGAAGTCCCCGCCGGCCGTTGTTAACGCAACGGTCGTGATCCGGCAGCCCACCTCCTTCGTGCTCGTGCGCCACGGCCACACCGCCGCGAACGGCGGGCCCTCGGGCATGCGCATGAGCGGCTGGACGGACACGCCGCTCACGGAGGAAGGGCGTCGGGAGGCGCGCCTCGCGGCCGAGGCGCTCCGGCGCGAGCGTGCGTTCGCGGCGATCTATGCGAGCCCGCTCACCCGCGCGCGGGAGACGGCCGCGCCGATCTGCGCCGCCCTCGGGCTGCCGCTGCGGATCGAGCCCGGGCTGCGGGAGATCTTCTGCGGCACGGTGGACGGGCTCGCCGTCGAGGAGGTGCGCGCCCGGCACCCGGAGGCGTGGGGCCGCAACCTCGAGGAGAAGCACGAGGACTTCCGCTGGCCGGGGGGCGAGAGCTACCGCGAGCTGCGGGCCCGCTGCCTCCGCACGCTCCGCGCGCTCGCGGCGCGGCACCGTGGGGAGCGCGTCGTGGTCGTCACGCACGCGGGGTTCGTCTCGCAGGCGCTGGGATGGCTCCAGGGCCTCAGCTGCGCGCGGTGGAGCGCGTACCGTCCGGCGAATGGGTCCTGCTCGCGGCTCCTGTGGGGTCCCGGCGGGCACCGGGTGGAGGGGTTCGACGAGCGGGTGCACCTGGCGCCGCCGCGCCCCACACCGCCGCTGCCCGCCGGATGATCCGCAGCCAGTCGTGGAGCGCCCACGCCGCCCGCGCGCGCGCCCGGCGCGTGGCGGCCGGATCGCTCGCGACGCCCGTGTGGTGGAGCACCGCGCCGGCGAGCGCGTTGGACGCGCCGGCCAGCCAGTACGCTTCGCGGACCTCGCCCGGGATCCCGCCGGAGCGGCCGCGCGCGCCGAGGTAGGCCGCGAGCAGGGTGTCGTGGCGCAGGCGGGCCAGGGGCTCCCAGCACCCGACGCTCTGGATCCACGCGGCCATGCGGGAGAGCTCGCCCTCGTAGTCCCACGAGTCGTCGTACACGAACGGCGCCTCGTGCAGCGTCGCGATGGCGCGGAGCACGTCCTCCGCGCGGGCGGTGTCGCGCCAGGGCCACCGCTCCGCGGCGACCACCCGCTCCAGCACGAGCAGGATCCGATCGCCCTCGGGGAGCGCCGCCACGAGCCGCGGCGCGTGCGGAAACCCATGGCGGGCGAGCCACCGGTACACGCCCGCCTCCCGGCGCGCCGGTCCGGCGAGCTCCTTCACGACCCACGACGCCGATCGGATGCGATCGCCCGCGTCGAGGTAAGCGGCGCGCAGGGTCGCGACGTGCGCGGCGCTGATGCCGCCTCGCAGGGGAGCCGCGCCCACCGAGAGGAGCGCGGCCCCGCGCTCCCGGGCGACGAGGTCCTGGGCGAGCGCACGCAGCTCCGAGGGCTCCATGGCGCAGGGGTAATGGGTGACCAGCTGGAATCCAACTCGCGCGCGGTGAACGGCAGCCGCGCACGCGCCAGCCGCGAGGAGGGCCGCTCGCCCGCCCGCTGAACGCGTGCTGCGTCATGCGCACGTTGCTCGCATGACCTGCTCCGGGACCGTACGCGCGCTCGTCGCGGTGATCGGCGGCGCCTTCGCGCCGGCCGCGCTCGCCTGCCCCGTGTGCCACTCCCCGCTCGGCGCGGAGGTCCGCGCCGGCCTCCTCGGCGGCGATCTCGTCCAGAACCTCGCGGCCATCCTGCTCCCGTTCCCCGTTCTCGCAGCGTTCGTGGTCCTCGTCCGCCGCTTCGGCCTGCCGGGGACGGGGACGCGAGGCGGCGCGCCGTGAACGAGGGAGCGACGGCGCGGCGGGGCGGTGGCGACGACCGCGCCTGGCTCGCGGCGGGGGTCCTCGTCGGGATCGGGATGGGCGGGTTCGTCGATGGGATCGTGGCCCACCAGCTCCTGCAGCTCCACAGCATGCTCTCGAACCGCGTCCCGAGAGACACGATCGTCGGGCTCGAGATCAACATGGTCTGGGACGGGCTCTTCCACGCGTGCTGCTGGATCGTGGTCGCGCTCGGGCTGGGGATGAGCTGGCGCGCGCTGCGGGGCCGGGCGTCGCTGCCGTCGGGGCGGAGCTGGGTGGGAGCGGCGCTGATCGGCTGGGGGATCTTCAACCTCGTCGAGGGGATCGTCGATCACCACCTCCTCGAGCTCCACCACGTCCACCAGCTCGGGAATCACCTCCTGTGGGACCTCGCCTTCCTCGCGTCCGGCGTCGTGCTCGCCGTGCTCGGCTGGGCGGTGGTCCGGTCGAGCCCGCCGAGGGGCGGGGGCGCGGTCCAGCCCGAAGGCGCCCGGGCGTGAGGAGAGGTCACCGCCGCGAGGAACGAACCCGGAGGGTCGTGCCGGCGCGGAGGATGTGCCGCTCGGGCGCGCCGATCCCGTTCCAGCGCGCGAGCTCCCGCACCGTCACGCCGTGGCGCCGGCTCACGGACCAGAGCGTGTCGCCGGGCTTCACGCGATGGAGGGCGAGGGAGACGCGGTGCTTCGGGGGACGGGCGTGGTGCTGGACGCGGTCGTCACCCCTCGCGACCGCCCGCCGGGCGGCCAGCGCCGGGAGCGGCTTCCAGCGCTCCGCGAAGAGCGCCGCCTGCGCCCGCGGGAGCTTGAGGGTGTACGGGCGCGGCGGTGTCGAGGAGGTGCGCAGCTCGGGGTTGAGATCCTGGAGCGCGGCGACGGTGATCCCGGCCGCCTCGGCGACGACGGCGAGCGGGCTCGCGCGCGCGACGGTCACCTCGGCGTAGTCGATCCACGCCTCCGGCGCGAGCTCCTCGTCGCGGATGCCGAACGCCCCGGCGTGCTTCGAGAGGATCGCCGCGGCGAGGATCCTCGGCACGTACGTCTGCGTCTCGCGCGGGAGCAGGTCGGGCGCGCCCGCCAGCTCCCAGAAGTCGCCGGAGCCGAGCTCCATCGCCCTGGCGATCCGGTTCGGGCCGGCGTTGTACGACGCCCACGCGAGGTACCAGTGACCGGTCCTCTCGTGCAGCGCGCGCAGGAACCGCGCCGCGGCCCGGGCCGCCTTCTCCGGGTCGCGCCGCTCGTCCACCCATCGGTCCTGCAGGAGCCCGTACCGGGCGCCGGTCTCGGGGATGAACTGCCACGCGCCGACCGCCTTCGCACGGCTCGTCGCCTGGTTCACGAACCCGCTCTCGACCATCGCGAGCCAGACGGTGTCCTCAGGCACGCCCTCCTCGCGGAGGATCGCCCGAAACCGCGGCGCGTACCGGTGGGAGCGCGAGAGCCAGCGGAGGAAGCGCGGGCGGTACTCGTCCGAGAGGAACATCCGGACGTACCCGGCCACCGCCTCGTTCACCTCGAGGGGAATGTCGTACCCGGCCTGGAGCTCGGCGAGCTCCAGCGAGAGCTCCGGGAGGAGCTCGGACAGGGTGGGGGCCACCGGCGCCACCGGGGCGGGCGCCTCCTCGGGCCTGGCCTGCGACGCGGGCTCCGCGTCGGAGACCGCGGGCCTCCGCTCCACCAGCATCGGCTCAGGCCGCGCGACGACGGGGCTCGAGACAGGCCGGGGCGGCGTCCCTGCGCACGCGAGCACCGGCACGAACCAGACCACCCACCCCCGCCGTCCCCCGCGCGTGCCACGATCCAAGGTGCAGCCTCCCTGCCGTCCGGTGATCCACCCCCCGCCCGCCTACTCTCTGGACGAACCTCCGCACGCACCAGCTTCTTCCTCATCACGGTTCGATCGAACGAGGGAGGGCAGCCGCGCGGCACAGCGCCGGAGTGGCGATCCGCCAGGCGCTCGAGGCGAAGTGCAAGAGTTGCGAGCTGCGCGAAGGCGCGGGCGCCCCGGCTCGTGCGTGCTTGACTCGCCGCGGGCGGGGGGCATCCTGCGGGCCGGACCATCCCGCGCTCCCGCCCGCGGAGCCGCCCGGAGGAGACATGTCTCAGGCGCAGACCCCCGAGGATGCCGCCGCGTTCCTGCGCTCGCTCGACAAGGAGCAGCTCGTTCAGCTCGCCATGGACGACGCCAAGAACTGGCTCGCGCACGACGGACTCTGGTTCCAGGCGGTCGAGTCCGCGCACGGCATGCAGGCGGCGATCGCTGCCGACGCCGCCGCCTGGGAGCGGTTCACGGCGATCGAGGCGCGCCGGATCATGGAGCGGCGCGGGATCGCCTCAGGAGGCGGGATCCCCGCGCTGCTCGAGTGCTTGCGCCACCGGATGTACGCGCGGCTCAACACGCAGGAGGTGACGGAGGCGACCGCCACGCGCGCCGTCTTCGTCATGCGGGAGTGCCGCGTCCAGGCGGCGCGGAAGCGGAAGGGGCTCTCCGACTTTCCGTGCAAGTCCGTCGGCATCGTCGAGTACGCAGGGTTCGCGAAGGCCATCGATCCGCGGATCGAGACGCGGTGCCTCGCCTGCCCGCCCGACGCGCACCCCGAGGACGCCTGGTGCGCGTGGGAGTTCACGATGACCGGGGCCCCGGGGGGCGGGTGACGGGCGCTGCCGCGAGCGCGCCGAACGAGTAGGTCGCCCCCGCGGCTCCCGGCTGGACGCGCTCCCCGAGCGCCTCCCGGAGCCGCGCGACGGCCCCGGATCCGGTGCAGTGGCAGGGGATCACCAGGTCCGGCGCGCGCTCGACGAGCGCGGCCGCCGTCTCCTGGAGCCGCTCCGCGCTCGCCGCGCCGAGGTGGAGCCCGCCGACGATCGCGTGGACCCGCGCCTCCCTCAACTCCGCTCGGCCTCCTCGAGCTTCGCCTGGCCTGCCGCGGTGGTTCGGAACAGCGCCCCGGACTGCTCCACGAGGCCGGCCTGGACCAGCTCGCGCACGCTGCTCCGGATCCGGAACAGGGGGACGTCCGCCGCGCCGGCGACGTCCTCCAGCGTCTTCTGCTGAACGAGGGCGCGCAGGACCTTTCGCGCGGGGCCGCTCAGCGTTCCATCGGGAGAGATGCATGCCATGGGATCACCCCGTCACAGCGAACGCTGGCAGAAGTACCAGTCGGCGCACTCGTACCCCTGCTTCATCCGGTCGGCGGCGTCCTCGGCCGTCCTCGGCGGCGGCACGATCACCTTGTCCCCCGGCCTCCAGTTGGCGGGCGTGGCGACGCCGTGCCGGTCGCTCGTCTGCAGGGCGTCGATGAGCCGGAGGATCTCGTCCATGTTTCGCCCGGTGCTGAGCGGGTAGTAGATCATGGCCCGGATCACCTGCTTGTCGTCGATGACGAAGACGCAGCGGCTGGTCTCGGTCTTGCTCTCGCCGGGCATGACCATGCCGTACTTGGTCGCGACGTCCTTGTTGAGGTCGGCGATGATCGGGAACGGGATCTTGACCTTGAACTTCTCCTCGATGTTCCGCACCCAGGCGATGTGCGAGTAGGTGCTGTCGATCGAGAGGCCGAGGAGGTTCACCTTCCGCTTCCTCAGCTCCGGCTCGATCTTCGCGAACGCCATGAACTCGGTGGTGCACACGGGTGTGAAGTCCGCCGGGTGCGAGAAGAGGATCAGCCACTCGCCCGAGAAGTCCTCGAGCCGGAGCGTGCCGTGGGTCGTCTCGGCCTCGAACGAAGGGGCGGGCGCATTGAGCCTCGGAAGCGAGGTGGGCTGGGAGACCTGGTCGGAAGGGACATTGCTGGTCGTCATTGGTGCTCTCCTGGGATGAAGTGAACGGCTCCGGTACCTGGCGGTGTGATCTCGTTCGCGAGCGATCGGTTCTCGTTCTCTGGAGTCGCTTCGCCGCACCGGGCGAGACGGGCGGAGTCGCGGTACGGAGACTCTCTCCCTCCTTCCGGCTGCCGTCCTCCGGGCCGCGGCGCGCCTGATCACGCGCGCTTCGGGCACCTGGCGTCCTGTCTCGCCTGGCACGTCTGCTGCTCCACCGCCGTCGTCATGACGCTGATGCAAACGGTGCTCCTCGCCCTGTCGCTGTCCGCTCCGGTCGCCGGTCCACCGAGCGTCGAGGAATTGCTGGCCGCCGGAGACCCCTCCGCGCCCGTCGAGGTCGTCCTGTACGTGTCCCTCGACGGGGAAGGGCAGCGGGGGCTGGCCTCGTCGCTCCACCGCGAGATCGAGGCCGGGCGGCCGAAGGGGCCTGGCGGGCGCGCGCACGGTCGACGGGCTCGTGGAGGCGCTCCTCGCCGAGCACCAGCGCCTCGCCCGTTGAGCCGCCTGGAGCTCTGTCAGCCGTGCCCGCGGCAGGCGTCCGCGGGCGTCACGCCCTGGAGCGCCCCGCGCGCGAGCGCCTCGAGCGCCTCCCTCGCCGGCCCCAGCGCGCCCCGGTAGACCGCGGCGCCGGTGGCGAGGAGCTTGGCCAGGGCCCCGGCGCCGATGCCACCCACCACGAACGCGTCGACGCGCTCCGCGGCGAGCATCGCGACCGGGACGCACTGACCATGCTCGTGATGCGTGTTCGTGTTGTCGAGGACGCGAACCGACCTGGTGTCGCTGTCGAACAGCAGGAACGCCGGCGCGGACCCGAAGTGCCCGCAGACGGGGCTCTCGAGGCCGCGGTTCTCGGAGACGGGGATGCAGATCTTCATCGATGGTTCCTCCAGGAGCTCCCGGATCGGGAGGCAGTCATGAACATGGGTTCGCGCCCCGGGCGAGCGGTCCGGGGCCATGGGCGGCGCGCTCGGACCGCGCGCGTTCGAGGAACCTGGCCTTCGCGCGCGCGGTGACCCGGCCGTCCTGCTCCAGCTCGGCGCGGAGGACGTACAGCCCGTGGCTCCGGACCTCGACGAGCGAGGCGCGCGCCGTCGCCGCGCGATCGAGCCGGGTCGGCGCGACGTACCGGACGGTGAGCTCGGCCGTCACGCCCGTCACGCCGCGCACGAAGAGGGCGTTCGTCATCGCGGCGTCGAGGACCGCCGCGATCACTCCGCCGTGGAGCGTCCCCTCGTAGCTGCGGAGCGCGCGCGCACAGTGGAAGGTCGCGGCGACGGAGCGGTCCTCTCGCACCTCGAACGCGAGCCGCAGGCCGTCGGGGTTCCCCGGGCCGCAGACGAAGCAGCCGTCGTGGTCGCTCCACCCCACGGTCCCCGACCTCGTCCCCTGCTCTCCGCCGCTCATGGCGCCCTCCGGACCAGCGCCTCGAGCTCCGCCGCCGGGATGCGGCCCAGGTGGACCTGGTCGCCCACGACGAAGGTCGGGGTCCCCCGCAGCTCGAGGGCGAGGGCCTCCCGGACGTCCGCGCCGAGGCGCTCCGCGGTCTCGTCCAGGGCCAGGCAGCGCTGGAACGCGGCGCGGTCCAGCCCGAGCTGGACGGCCAGCGCGAACACGTCCACGTCCTCGGCTCGCACGCGCTCCTGGATCGAGAAGAGCGCGTCGTTCATCTGCCAGAAGCGGCCCTGCCGGCCCGCGCACTCGGCGGCCTCCGCGAGGTGGCACGCGTAGCGGTGAAACGGCCGGGGCAGGCTCGGGTTGCAGGCGGTGTCGAGCGGGAGATGCCTGTGGACGAGCCGGACGCCGGGGTGGCTCGCGACGAACGCCCGGATGTCCCGGTGGGCGGCGCGGCAGTGCGGGCACTCGTAGTCGGAGAACTCGACGATGGTCAGCGAGGGCTCGCGCGCGCCGATCCAGTGCAGCCCGGCCTCGTCGGTGCCGGAGTCGGCCGGCCGGAGCCCGGTCCAGGCGGGGGCGCTCCAGTACGGGGGCACGAGCCAGAGCAGCGCGCCCAGGGCGGCGATCCCGGCGACGGCGAAGCTCCGGCCCGACCACCGGCCGAGCAGCGCCCGCAGAGCGTCCGCCACCAGGGTCCCGGGCGGCTGGCGCGACCGCCTCCAGGCGATCACGGCGACGACGAGGAGCGCCACGGTGATGGCCTGCGAGGCGGCGCAGTACACGCACAGCGAGGCGATGCGGGTCGCCGAGACGAACGCCAGCGCCGCCGAGGCGGCGACGGAGAGGGCGGTGAGCGGGAGCAGCACGCCGAGCGGCCACCCGGGCGGCGGCGTCCGGCGGCCGAGCCTCGACGCGGCGAGGCTGCCCATGAAGGCGTAGCCGAGGATCCCCCAGACCGCGACCGGGAGTCCGGCGAACACCGCGTAGGGGGAGAGCGCGACCGTCTCGCAGTTCACCCCCTCGCTCAGGGCGCACGTCGACTCGTACGAGGGATCCGTGTGCACGCCGACGTGGATGCGCGTGAGCTCGATCGAGAGCACGAGCCCAGCGAGGCACAGCAACGCGAAGACCGCGGCCTGGGCACGGGAGAGCGCGCGTGGGGGCGGCGCAGGTGCCGGCGGCGGGAGCGGGTCGACGGCGGGGCTCGCGGTCATGGGGCTCGCCTACGGGGCTCGTGACGGGAGGTGGTGGTGGCGGACGGCTCCCGCGCCGTCGTCCGGCCGAGCGAATCGAGCCGCTCGCGGACCCGGGTCCAGAGCGTGCGGAGGTCGGCGCCAGCGTGCGAGTCGCCGTCCTCCACCACCGCGCGCCGTCTCGTCTGCGCCGCGGTCACCGCGTCGTCGTACCGGATGCGCCCGAGGACCGGGATCTCCCGGCGCGCCGCCGCGGCCTCGATGCGGGCGGCGAGCTCGAGGTTCACGTCCGCCTTGTTGACGCAGGCTGCCGCCGGGACCCGGAGCTGCCGGCAGAGCTCGGCGAGCCGCTCGAAGTCGTGCAGCCCCGAGAGCGTCGGCTCGGTGACGACGAGCGCCATGCGGGCGCCGGTCACCGAGGCGATGACCGGGCAGCCGATCCCGGGCGAGCCGTCGCAGATCAGGAGCGCGCGCCCCTCCGACCGCGCGACGGCCATCGCCTCGCGCCGCACCAGCGAGACGAGCTTGCCGCTGTTCTCGCGCGCGACCCCGAGCCTGGCGTGCACGAGGGGGCCGTGTCGCGTCGCCGACACGAACCACTCCCCGTCGTCCGAGGGGTCCAGCCGGATCGCGCGCGGCCGGCACACGGCGGCGCAGACCCCGCAGCCCTCGCAGGAGAGCGGGTCGACCTCGAAGACGAAGGCGTCTCCCTCGGGCACCTGGATCGCGTCGAAGCGGCAATGCGCGGCGCAGACCCCGCAGCCGGTGCAGCGGGCCGGGTCGATCGAGGCCACGCTGCCCCCCGAGAACGAGGAGCGGCGCGAGACGGTGGGCTCGAGCACGAGGTGCAGGTCGGCGGCGTCCACGTCGCAGTCGGCGACCGCCACGTCCCCGGCGAGGGCCGCGAACGAGGCGGCGACGCTCGTCTTCCCCGTGCCGCCCTTGCCGCTCACGATCACCAGCTCCGGGACGTCGTGCGTCGGGCCGAGGCGCACCACGTCCGCGGCCGGAGCGCTCGGGACGGGCGCGCGCCGCTCCGGCGTCGGCGGGCGTGTCGAC
>JAEYOU010000183.1 GCA_023411405.1 Pseudomonadota bacterium
GCTCGGGGTCCCGTGGCTGGCCGGCGCGCTCCAGGGGCCGGTCCGGAGCGCGGCCCTCGTCGCGCGGGCGCGCCAGGAGCCGGTGGTCCAGTACCGCGTCCGGATCCCGAGCTTCAGCGTCTACCGCGGGGCGCCGACGCCCCGCGCGCACCCCGAGCCGGGGCAGCTCGCGATCACGACCGAGCGCGGGCTGGCGGACCTGAGCGGCCCGCGCGAGGTCCTGTTCCGCGAGAACGGGTACGTGCTCGTGCGGGTGGGAAGGTCCGACCGCGGAAGCGAGCGGCCTCGCCGCCCTCCCTCCACTGCCTCCCCGTGAACCCCGCGCGGTGATCGCGGGGGCTCCCGCCTCCGGGTGCGATCGACCTTCCGTACAGGCAGAGATCTCGCCGATCTCCAGGCGCTCGATGGAATGTCTGCACACCTGGCAGGCCTCGTGGTCCAATGGTGGGGGGGGCTTCCAGCCACCGAACGCACGGGCCGCGGCC
Organism: Pseudomonadota bacterium; assembly: GCA_023411405.1. Classification (GTDB taxonomy): domain Bacteria; phylum Myxococcota; class Myxococcia; order Myxococcales; family Anaeromyxobacteraceae; genus Anaeromyxobacter. The sequence continues at coordinate 486 of JAEYOU010000183.1, forward strand.
TAGACCGCGCGCGTCCGTACGGTCGCGCCGCGGTCCGGAGCATCCGGCCGCGCCGCCACGGCCGCGGCACGGGGCGGCGGCCGTTCACGTCACGTCGAGGGGGTACCATGTTGGCTTCGAAGAAGAGCACGCTGCGCATGACCGCGTGGCTCGCGGTGGCGTTCCTCGCCGCCTGCGGCGCGGAGGAGACGCCGCAGGAGGTGGGTACGGCGGCGGCGCTGCGGCTCGAGCGCGGGCCGGAGCTCGTCGAGAACGGCGACTTCTCCGCCGGGATGACCGGCTGGAACACCTGGCTCATGAACGGCGGCGCGGCGGACTACGCGGTGAAGAACGGGCGGGCGGTGGTCAGCATCCACTCCTCGGCCACGGACTACAGCGGGATCCAGCTCAGCACGGGCGCCGGCTTCGCGCTCGAGGCCGGCAAGACCTACCGGCTCACCTTCACCGCCCGCGGCGAGGCGCCGGGCACCCTGCGGACGTCGGTCTGGGAGAACGGCCAGGACCTGAACGGCGACGGCTTCGCCTGGTCCCCGCACCGGTTCGACGAGCACGCGCTCACCACCACGATGACCCGCTACACCGTGGACTTCACCATGACGTCCAGCAACGGGAACGCCGGGGTGTGCTTCTTCATGGGCGACCTCGCGGCGCGGGTGTTCCTCGACAACGTCTCCCTGGCCGAGGTGCTCGTCCCGCCGCTCGGCGCGGAGCTCGTCCGGAACGGCAAGTTCGGCAACGCGCTCGCCCAGTGGGACTGGTACGTCACGGACGGCGGGCAGGCGACGTTCGCGGCCGTGAACCGCGAGGCCGTCATCGACGTCACGTCCGCGGCCGCGTCCGCGGACGGCGTCCAGCTCCGGTACGTCGGCGGCCTCCCGCTCGTGGCCGGCCGCTGGTACCGGGTGAGCTTCCGCGCCCGCGCCGAGACGCCCGGCGCGCTCGTCACGGCGGTCTGGGAGAACGGGCACGACCTCGACCGGGACGGCGCGGCGTGGACGAGCCTCCGCCGCGCGACGCAGCAGCTCGGCACCGCGATGGCGCAGTACACCGTCGACCTCGTCGCGCCGAACACGAACCTCGACGCGGGCCTCGCCTTCCTCGCCGGCCAGCTCGGCGGCAAGGTGTACGTGGACGACGTGTCCGTGGTGGGGATCGAGCGTCCCGCGCCCCAGAACCTCGTTCCGAACGGGGACTTCGCCGCGGGCCTCGGCGACTGGGACACCTACCTCATGAACGGCGGCGCTGCGACGTACGCCGTCGAGGGCGGGGAGGCGGTCGTGTCCATCTCCTCCCGCCTGCTCGACTACAGCGCCGTCCAGCTCAGCAACAGCGGGTTCCCGCTCGAGGCCGGCAAGTCGTACCGCCTGACGTTCCGGGCCCGCGCGGACGAGCCCGGCTGGCTCTCCGCGTCGGTCTGGGAGAACGGCCACGACCTGAACGACGACGGCTTCGGCTGGTCGACGTATCGGTTCGAGTACTTCGAGATCGACACCGAGATGCGCTCGTACGCGCTCGAGCTGGCGATGCCGCTCACGAACCTCGACGCGGGGATCTGCTTCTTCCTGGGCGATCTCACCGGCCGCGTCTTCCTCGACGACGTCCAGCTCGTCGAGATCGAGGCGCTCACGCCGCCGCCGCCCCCGCCGCCGCTCGGCACCGAGCTCGTCGGCAACGGCGCCTTCGACGCGGGCCTCTCCGGGTGGCACCCGCACGTCGGCGACGCGACCGGCACGATCGAAGCCGTCGACGGCGAGGCCGTCCTCACCACCACCGTGCCCGGTAGCGGGTTGGGATCGATCCAGATCCAGACCGGGGACCTCCACCTCCAGGCCGGGAAGACGTACCGGCTCTCGTTCCGCGCGCGGTCCTCGACGTACGGGGCGATGCTCTCGCTGGTCTGGGAGAACGGCCGGAACCCGGACGGCGACACCATCGTCGGCATGACCTACGACGCCCAGTTGATCTCGCTCGGCGTGGGCATGACGCCGTACGCCTTCGAGTTCACGATGCCCGTGACCAACGACGGCGCAGGCCTCGCCTTCCTCGCGGGGGACCAGGTCGGCCAGGTCTTCATCGACGACGTCTCGGTCGTCGAGATCGAGCTCCTGCCGCCGGCCGAGCTCGTCCGGAACGGCACCTTCGACGCGGACCTCGCCGGCTGGGGGAGCTACCTCATGAACGGCGGGGACGCGACGTACGCCGCCGAGAACGGCGAGGCGGTGGTCACGATCGCCTCCGCGGCCTCGGACTACAGCGGGATCCAGCTCAGCACCGGCGGGCTCCCGCTCGTCGCCGGCCGGAGCTACCGGCTCTCGTACCGGGCGCGGGCGGAGACCTACGGGAACCTGGCGACGTCGATCTGGGAGAACGGCCACGACCTCGACGGGGACGGCTTCGCGTGGGGGACGCACCAGTTCGACTGGCAGTGGGTCGGGCCGTACGACCAGAGCTACTGGGTCGACTTCGTGATGCCCGTGACCAACCCCGACGCCGGGCTCGCCTTCTTCCTGGGCGAGCTCACCGGCCGGGTGTTCATCGACGACGTCTCGCTGATCGAGCTCCGCTGACGGGGCGCCGCGGGACGCCCGCCTCGCACG
>JAEYOU010000259.1 GCA_023411405.1 Pseudomonadota bacterium
GGATTATCTCGTCCGCTACCTGATTGAGCGTAACGAGATCGACTACGACGACCATGCCGCCATGCTCTACAAGCTGGCGGGGCAAATGGTGGCACGTATCCAGTCATATCTCGCTGACGAAGCCGAAGTCGAGAACGTCCTTCTGCGGCATGGCCGTCAGCTCGCGGACTTCATCTTCGCGCAGATGATGAACCATTACCGGGAAACTCCCCTCGGCGAGGAAGACTACGAAGTCACCGTGACGCGCGGCTTCATGCTGCTGCAGGCGCAGCCGATGAATGTTCCACAGGGGCACCGCGTGCGCGATTTCAAACAGGCCATTGCGCCGCTGTCCGAGACGCGCAAGCACGTCTTCGGCGGCTTCAAGAAGTGCTGCTATCCGCTCCAGAAGTTCGACACAGACCCCGAGCGGCGGCTAGCGGTCACCATCGACGGTGATGGCACTGTCGAGAAATGGCTCAAGCCGGGCCGCAATCAGTTCCGCATCGACTATCGGTCAGGCGAGTCCTACGAGCCTGACTTCGTGCTCGAAACCAAGACCCGGATGCTGATCTGCGAGGTGAAAGCCAAGAACGAGCTGGATGACCCGGACGTTAAGGCCAAGGCGGCGGCGGCCACCAAGTGGTGCAAGACTGCCACGCAGCACGCGGGCGGTGCCAAGCCGTGGACCTATCTTCTCATTCCTGACGAACAGATCACCGGCAGCAGCACTCTCGATGGATTGGCTGCGAAGTTCGCTACGTCTTAAGGGCATGGGTGGGCGAGATGACAACAGCGGCTAACCAGCGCGGCGCACAGAGCGGAAAGTTCCTCGACGACCTGATCGCGAAGCGCCGCAAGCTCATCGACGCCCTTGATGCTAACAAGGGCGAAGTCAATCTCGACATTTTCGAGGATTTTTACCCGGATCGTGCCCATTTCGTCTACGAGCTTCTCCAGAATGCCGAAGACGCAGGTGCGACGCAGGTTACATTTACGCTCAAGCAGGATTGTCTCATCTGCGAGCATGACGGGAGCCGGGCATTCACAGAGGCCGACGTATCGGCGATCACCGGCATCCACAACAGCACGAAAGACAAAGTTCAGGACCGAATAGGAAAGTTCGGCGTCGGATTCAAATCGGTCTTTGTATACACGCAGTCACCGACGGTACGCTCCGGTCAATTTTCTTTCCGGATTGTCAAGCTGATCCTGCCCGAGCCGGTAGCACCCAATCCGTCCGTCGGAAGCCAGACACGCTTCGAGTTTCCTTTCGACAATCCGGGCAAGCCGCCGAAAGAGGCATACGCCGAGATCGCAGCGGGGCTCAACGATCTTGACGAAACCACACTCCTGTTCCTAACCAATCTCGAAGCCATCAAATGGCGAATTGGCGATAACGAGACCGGCGAAGTGCGTCGGCGCACGCACTCGGAATCGCACATCGAGATTCGCAGGCAAAGCGGCAACCAAGCCGCTTCGAACTCTCATTTCCTGAAGTTCGATCAGGCCATTCCCGGCCTGGAAACGCATCGCGTAGCCACAGCTTTCCCGCTGGATTTCTTAGCGGGTATCCGTGCGTTTGACGCGAGCAAGTCCTTATCGGAGCAAATGAGGATCGTCCCTGCGAAGCAGGGACGCGTTGCGGTGTTCTTTATTGCCGCAAAGGAAACCTCCGGCCTTTTGTTTCATCTTCATGGTCCTTTTGTCCCTGAATTGAGCCGAGCCAGCATCAAGGAGACGAAAGCAAACGAGCCGTTGTTCGAACAGCTCGCGGCGCTTTGCGCGAAGGCGCTTCACAACATCAGAGACCTCGGACTGCTGACGCCTGACTTCCTAGCGATCCTGCCGAATCCGCAGGACCAGATGCCGCCTCGTTATCAGCCCATCCGAAGCGCAATCATCGAGGAGATGAAGTCTGCCAGTTTGACGCCGACACACGAACGCGGTCACGCGGCAGCCAATCGTCTTGTTCAAGCCAAAGCGTCGCTGAAAGCGCTACTGTCGCCCGAAGACATCGAATTTCTCGTCGAGTACGAAGAAGACTCGCCGCTTTGGGCTATCGGCGTGACGCAGAGGAACAGCCGCATAGACAACTTCCTGAGCGGCCTGGAGATACAGGAATGGGGAATTGACGAGTTCATTGAAACGCTAAGCAACCGCGCCAGCACGGCTACGCGCTACATCAGCGTCGCGCCTTACTTCGCGAATGAGCCGGATGAGGAGTTTATGCAATGGCTGGGGCAAAAGTCGCCTGAGTGGTTACAGCAGCTCTACGCCCTATTGCACGATGAGACCGTCCAGTCTGGCATCCACAGGCTTAGAAGCCTGCAGATCGTGCGATTGTCCGATGACAAGTTCAGCGTTGCCTCACAGTGCTTCTTTGCAAACGACCAAACGGGCGACGACATCTCAACGGTCGACGCGCGCGTCTACACGTCCGGCAAGGGGAAGCCCCAACAGGAGAAGGCCAGAAAGTTCCTTTCCGACCTCGGTGTGCGTGAGTTGGGCGAGGCCGAAGAGATCGAACTCATTCTGAAGTCCCGCTACACAGAGGAAGCCGAACTGCCTGATGACAAGACATACCTCCGGGATTTGAAGCGCTTCGTCGCTCTGGCAGAACAGCGGCCAGAGACCGCCAAAATGTTTGCGTCCTATTACATCTTCCAGGGCGAAGACGAAGGCTGGTACAAGCCGGAAGACATCTACCTCGATCAGCCATATAGGCAGACCGATCTCTCCGCGTATTTCGGCAGATTCGGCAAAGACGCCGACTGCGAGGCGCTGCACGCTCGCTACAAGGACTGCGGTATCGCTACAAAGCGGATCAGAATGTTTGCCGAGTCTGTCGGCGCAACCGTGGAATTGAAAATCAAGCGAGGGGACTGCCGGAACAATCCTCAATGGCCATATCTCAGGTCCGTCGGCGGGGATCGTTACACCTCCCCGCGCGACTGCGACTACTATATCCCGCACATCCCTGAAT
>JAEYOU010000261.1 GCA_023411405.1 Pseudomonadota bacterium
TCGCGGAGCCCCTCGACCGCCGCGCCGAGCGCGAACCCCGCACCCGGGCCGGCCGGCGTGCCCGCGGCCCCCAGGCCCGCCCCGGAGAGGGAGCCGCCGACGGCCGTCGTGGAGGGGTTCGCCGCGATCGTGTCCGTGCTCTCGGTGCCGAGGTCGAGATCGGCCACGTTCAGGTACACCTCGTCGTCGCGAACCTCGGCGACCTGGTCGTACCGGATGCTGTAATCCTTCGGGAAGAAGAGCCCCTTCTCCACCACGAAGCTCCCCTCGGCGCACTCGATCACCTTGCCGAGCTTCTTCCCGTCTGCTGCGCGTACCGTCATGCCTTCGGCAATGCCCCGCGTCTCCATGTGGACTCCTCCCATAGGGTTGGTCTTCAACATGGGTATGGGGCCCGACGGGTCCAAGAGACGCCCCAGCGCTCGGTTCGTCCGCGCCAGCTGCATCCACGGCCGCGGAGCGGCTGTCGGCCCGGCGGTCAGGGCTCCGGAAGACCGACCCACCCCACCCCACTTGGCCCGCTCGCGGGACGTCAGGAGGGTCTAGAGTCCAAGGACATCACTCATGCACGCTCCGAGCTCGATCGTCGTCGTAGACGACGACCATGACGTCCGCGAAGCGTTGGGCGAGGTGCTCACGGAGGAGGGGTTCGACACCCGCCTCTTCGAGAGCGCCCGCGCTGCGCTCGAGTTCCTCCGCGCCCCCATGGACGGCGCGCCCCACCCGGCGCTCATCCTCCTCGACCTCATGATGCCCGGGATGAACGGGTGGCAGTTCCGCGAGGAGCAGCTCAGCGACGATCGGCTCAAGGACATCCCGGTGGTGGTGATCACCGCGAGCCGGCTCGGGAGCGAGGTGATCCGGGCGCGCGAGGTGCTCTTCAAGCCGGTGGCGCTGGGCGATCTGCTCGACGCCGTCCACCGGAACGCGGCGAAGACCTGAGCCGGCCGCGCCCCGCGATCCCGGGCCGGGGTCGCGACGCGCGGCCGCGCTCGCCCCACGACACCGCTCAGAGCTGCTCGCCCTTGGGGGTCCGCTTCTCCGCCGGATCGTCCGGGATGTCCACCTCCTCGATCTCCTGCTCGCCTCGGATCTTCTCCTCCTCGTCGCCGCTCCCGAAGTAGCCCTCGTAGTAGGGCTCGCGGGTGGGCGGCAGATCCGTGCGCGGCGCCTCGCCGGGGCTCTCCTCGCCCCGCGGAGCTTCGGGCTGCTCGCCTGGCTGCATCTCGTGGCCTTCCATGGCGCACCTCCTCCCGGCAACCTGTGGCCCGCACCTGCGCGGGGGAACCCGCGGCGCGATCCCCTTGCTGTCCCGTGCGCGCGCCGCGGCGCGGGACCACCTTGAGCGCGACGTCCGGGTGCCGCCCCGGGCCGGAGGGGTCATGGAACGAAAGGTCGTCACCACGGTCCCGGTCACGGGCGAGCCGCTGGGGCCGGTGGAGAGCACCGAGCTCCGCCTGCGCGCGCTGCCCCTCCGCGATCTCGTCTCCGAGCTCGCGAAGACGGGCAGCCAGCTCGCCCGCAAGGAGGTCGAGCTCGCCAAGGCGGAGGCGAAGGAGGACCTGCGCACGGAGCTCCGGATGGTGAAGGGGCTCGGCGTCGCGGGCGTCTGCGCGCTCCTCACGCTCCAGATGCTCCTCGTCACGATCGCGTTCGCGCTCATGGAGGCGGAGGTGATGCCGGGCTGGGCCGCCGCGCTCCTCGTCGCCGCGGTCGTGCTCGCGGTCGGTACGGTGGCGGGCCTGTGGGGTTGGAAGAAGCGCGTCCGGACGCCGCTCGACGCGACGCGGAGCTCGGTGCGGACCAGCGTCCGCTGGGCCAAGGAGCAGCTGGCGTGACGGCACACAACGGAGCGTCTGGCGACGTCCGGCGGGTCTCCGGCGAGATCGACACCCTGCGCCAGGAGCTCGGGCGCCTCGTGGCCGAGCTCGACCGCCGCCGGCACGAGCTCCTCGACGTGAGGCTCCAGGTCCGCAAGCATCCCGGGGTCGTCATCGCCGCGGCAGGCGTCGCGGCGCTCCTGGTCGGCGGCATGGTGGGGATGGCCGTCCGGAGGCGGCGGCAGCACGCGCGCCCCACGACCCGCGCCCGCGAGGCGCGGCGGGCGCTCGCGCGCCTGATCGATCACCCGGAGCGCGTCGCGAACGAGCAGAACCTGGCCATGAAGATCGCGACGGCCGCGGGGGTGGCGGCGGGCACGGTGGTCGCGCGCCGCCTGGCGGAGCGGTTCGTGTCGCGCGCGCGGTGAAAGAACGCTCGCCCCGGCTCCCTCGATCCGGGGCGAGCGCAGCCGCACGCGGCGGCGAGGACGGCGCCTACGCCAGCGAGCCTTCGGGGACGAGCGCGGGCACGCGCGCGCGGGCCGCGGGGACGTCCTGCTCGGCGCTCACGCGCACCACCCGGCTGGCGGCGGCGTCGGCGAGCACCTTGCGCACCAGCGCCTGGTTCAAGGCGTGACCGCTCTTCACGGCCGTGAGGTGGCCCACCACCGGCAGCCCGAGCAGCGCGAGATCGCCCACGGCGTCGAGCACCTTGTGCCGCGCGAACTCGTCGGAGAACCGCAGCCCCTCGGGGTTCAGGATCGAGAAGTCGTCGATCACGATCGCGTTCTCGAGGCTGCCGCCCCGCGCCAGCCCCATCGCCTGCATCCGCTCGATGTCGCGCAGGAAACAGAAGGTGCGCGCGCGCGCGACCTCGCGCTCGAAGGTGCGATCCGTCAGGGTCACCCGGAACGCCTGGTTTGTGATGAGCGGGTGGTTGAAGTCGGCGGTGAAGTCGATGCTGAAGCCGTCGGCGGGGTCGAGCCGGGCGAGCTTGTCGCCGTCGCGGACCTCGACCGGCTGCTCGATCACCATGTACCGCTTCCCGGCCGGCAGGAGGCGGATCCCGGCCTCCTGGATCAGGCACACGAACGGCGCGGCCGAGCCGTCGAGGATCGGGATCTCCGGCCCGTCGACCTCGACGCGGCAGTTGTCGATCCCCATGCCGTGGAGCGCGGCCATCACGTGCTCGACCGTGGCCACGCGGGCGGTCCCGACGCCCAGGCTGGTGGACAGGGTCGTGTCCACCACGCGCTCGCTGCGCGCGTGGATCTCGACGCCGACGTCCATGCGGACGAAGGTGATCCCGGTGTCGGCCGGGGCGGGTGCGAGGATCAGCGTGGCGGGCTTCCCGGAGTGCAACCCCACCCCCGTGCAGGCCACTCGCTTCGCGACCGTCCGCTGGTTCCAGTAGGCCATATCTCTCGTGAGGTCCTGTTCGCGTGTGCTCATGCCGGGCCGTCTGCTCGGCGCTCCGGGCTAAGAGCAATCGCCGTGCCACACACCTGCCGGAGGCGGTGCTACCGCAGGTCCGTGGCGTGCCCTCAAATACCCGAAACGACGGATCTTTCCAAGCAATCGTCCGGTGCGTCCCGGGGCCTGTCCGGACGAGGTGTCGAACATCCTTCAGGTACCCTCCGAACCATGACAGCCATGTCAGAGCAAGCCCTGACGCGGCACCCCGCCCGGTCCCCCATCAGACCGCCGCAGGTGGGAGCGCCCCGAGGCTAGGACCTCGAACGCCCGCGGCGACGCAGGAGCCCACGTGCTTCCCCTTCGAGACGACAACCCCACCGAGCGGTTCCCGATCGTCACCTACACCCTCCTCTGCCTCAACCTCCTCGCCTTCGCGTGGCAGCTCGGGTTGCCCGGGGTGCTCTCGGCACCCCATCTCCTCGACGCGATGCTGCTGCACCTCGAGGACTCGGTGCGGCGCGGCGCCGTCGTCCCGCTCGAGATCCTCACCTTCAGTGACGTCGATCTCCGCAACGTCGTCCCGCCCCCGTTCACGATCTTCACGAGCATGTTCCTCCACGGCGGCATCGGCCACATCCTCGCGAACCTGCTCTCGCTCTGGATCTTCGGGAACAACGTCGAGGACGCGCTCGGCCGCGTCCGGTACCTCGGCTTCTACCTCGGCGCGGGCATCGCCGCCGCGCTCGCGCAGGTGCTGGCGTCGGCGGTCAGCGGCGACGTCTACGTCCAGATGGTGGGCGCGAGCGGCGCCATCGCCGGGGTGCTCGCCGCGTACATGCTGCTGTTCCCCCGCGCGCGGGTCCTCACGCTCGTGGTCGTCTTCATCCTCCCCGTCCCGGCCGTCCTGTTCATCGGGTTCTGGTTCTTCTGGCAGGTCCGCTCGGTCGTCTTCGGCGGCCAGCCCGGGGTGGCGGTCTTCGCCCACATCGGTGGGTTCGTCGCCGGGTACCTGCTCGTCCGGATCGTCGGCCGCCGGCACGGGTGGCGCGTCCGCCCCCGCGCGTACTGGTGACGCCGCGACCGGGGCGGAGACGTCGCAGTGTCGCGTCCGGGATACGGGTGCCCGAGGACGTACATCCGGGCCGGCTAGAGCAGGTCGCCCTGCTTCCCGCGCGGGCGCTCCCTGCCGAGGTGGGCGTACGCCCCCGGGAGCGCGACGCGGCCGCGCGGCGTGCGGGCGAGGAGGAGCTCGCGCACGAGGAACGGCTCGTACACGTCCTCGATGGTGTCGCGCTCCTCGCCCACGGCGGCGGCGATGGCGTCGATGCCGACCGGCCCGCCGCCGAACACGTCGAGCACCGTGGCGAGGATCCGCCGGTCCATGGCGTCGAGCCCGCGCCCGTCCACCTCGAGCCGCTGCAACGTGCGGTCCACGATGGCCCTGGTGAGCCGCCCGTCGCCCTCGACCTGGGCGAAGTCGCGGGCCCGCTGGAGGAGGCGGATGGCGATGCGCGGCGTCCCCCGCGCGCGCCGGGCGAGCTCCTCGGCGCCCTCCGGATCCACGGGCAGCGCGAGCTTGCCCGCGGCCCGCACGGCGATCTCCTTGAGCTCGCCGGGGCCGTAGTAGTCGAGCCGCTCCTGGATCGGGAACCGATCGCGGAGCGGGCTCGCGAGGAGCCCGGTGCGCGTCGTCGCGCCGACCATCGTGAACCGCTCGAGCTTCATCTCCATCGTCTGCGCGCCGAGCCCGGCGCCGAGGACGACGTCGAAGCGGAAGTCCTCCATCGCCGGGTAGAGGGCCTCCTCCACCGCCGGCGAGAGCCGGTGGATCTCGTCGATGAAGAGGATGTCGCGCGGGGCGAGGGCGGTGAGGAGGCCGGCGAGGTCGCCCTTCTTCACGAGCGCGGGGCCGCTCGTGACGTGGAGCGTGACGCCGAGCTCGCGCGCGAGGATGTGGGCGAGCGACGTCTTGCCGAGGCCGGGCGGCCCGGAGAGGAGGACGTGGTCGAGCGCCTCCGCCCGCTTCCGCGCCGCCTGCGCGTAGACCCGGAAGTTCCGGACGATCTTCTCCTGGCCGACGTACTCGTCGAAGTTCGCCGGGCGGAGCGACTGCTCGAGCCGCTCCTCGCCCTCCTGGGCGGCGGCGGACACCTCGCGGACGGGCTTCACGGGCATGGCCGCGGCAGCGTAGCACGCGGGGGTGACGCCGCGCCGCGGGTCACCCCTCCAGCGGCGAGAACAGGATGAAGAATCGCCGTGCCTCGCGGAAGGCACGGCCTGCGACGCGCCGCACGACGTCCGCCCGGAACGCTCCGTGAGAAGACTCCGGGAGCGAGGTGCCCGCCGCGCTCCTCCGCGCCGCGCGGAACGTCACGTCGTCCGCCAGCGCGGCCGGGTCGGCGACGACGCGGTCCCATTGCCGCGCGAGGCGAAGATCCGCCGCCGCGCGCTCTGCGGCGGTCGCGGGCCGGCGCGCGACGTCGTCGAACACCCGCTGCATGGACTCCGGGAGATCGGGGGCGTCGAGCGTGCGCGTGTAGCCCAGCGCCACGAGGGTGGAGACGCCGCGGAGGTCCAGGCAGCTCACCTGCACGGTGCGGAGCGCGGGCTGCCCGGTGGGCGGCGCGACGAGCTCGAGCAGGAGCCGACGCTCGAGGAGCGCGGCGAGCGGCGCGCACGCATCCCGATCCTCGTCCTCGAGCGCGTACCCGAGCACGACCGCGAGGAACGGCGCGCGGATCCTGTCGTTCACCGGGAGGAGCGGCGACGGGCCCGTCCGGGCGACGGGCTCGCCCTCCGCTCCGCGCGGCAGACGGACCGCGCGTTCGAGCAGCGCGTCCAGGTCGGACGCGGAGATCGCCCCGGCGGCCACGACGGTCGTCGCCGCGCCGACGTACCGGCGCCCGTGGAAGTCGACGACGTCCTGGAGGCGGATCCGATCCCGCGAGCCGACGTTCCCGACGATGGGGCCCTCGGGCGCGCTGCCCCGGAAGAGCGCGTCCTCGACGAGCTGGGTCACCGTCCCGTCTTCGCCGTGGTACTGGTCCTCGCGCGCGACCACCTCCAGCTCACGGGAGAGCTCGACGTCCTTCAGGGACGGGGCGCTCACCGCCCGGAGCAGCCGCTCGGCGAGCGCGGAGAACACCTCGGCGGGAGCGTCGAGGACGTAGCTGGTGACCTCCCGGGAGGTGAAGGCGTTGAGCCGGGCCCCCGCGGCGCGCGCGGCCTCGGGCAGATCGAGCCCGTCGGGCCCCCGCGCGGCCAGGAGCAGGTGCTCGAGCAGGTGCGCGAGCCCCTCCTTCCCGGGTGGATCGTCCGCCGATCCGGCGCGGACGACGACCCGCAGCGAGGTGGTCCGAGCCCCCTCGAGCGGGAGCACCACCACCTCCAGCCGGTCCGGCCGGACCGTGCGCGCGCCCAGGGGCGAGGCGGGAGGGGGGACCGGGCCGGCGGCCGCGGTCGCTGCGGCGAGCAAGGTCGCGAGGATCATGGGCGGGGCCCCAGGTAGATGGTGATGGCCCGGCTCGGATCGAGCCAGGACCGCAGCTGCGCCGCCAGGGCGAGGCGGTCCAGCTGCGCCAGGGCGTGCACCACCCCGGAGCCGTGCCAGACGGGACCGCCGCGCGCCAGCTCCAGCGCGAGCGCCGACGGATCGGAGTCGACGAGGGACAGCTCTCGCTGCACGGCCGCGCGGGCCCGCTCGAGCTCCCGGTCTCCGAACGTGCCGGTCCGGAGGCGGTTCACCGCCTCGCCCAGCGCGCCCCCCATGTCGACCGACGGGTCGTTCGCGGCGAGCATGAGGACCAGGACGTCGATCCACCTCCGGTGAATGGCGTCGACCTCGAAGGAGTACGCGACCCCGCGCCGACGGAAGCTCGTCCAGAGCTCGTCGTGCAGCAGCGCGGCCGCCACACGGGCGGCGGCGGAGTCTGCGGCGTCGCGCAGCGTCAACGGGAAGGCGAGGATGTGCAGCTCCTGGGCGGCGCCGCGGCGCGTGGAGAAGGGAACGGGGAGCTCGGCGCGCCCGCCCGGCGACGAGCGGCCACCCTGGAGGGCCCGGGTCCACACGAGCACCGCGTCGCGATCGAAGGCGCCCGCGAACACGACCGTCGCGTTCGCGGCCGAGAGGCGCTCCGCCAGCGCCCGCACCACGTGCTGGGCGGCGATGGCCTCGACCTCCTCGGGAGTCCCGACGTCCGGGTTCATGTAGCGGGCGTCGGCCAGGTCGAGCTGCGTGAGGAACTGGAGCGCGTCGGGGCGCGCCGGCACGTCGAGCGCCGCGCGCGCGATCACGTCCGGCATGCGCGCGGGGAGGAACCGCGGGGCGAGGACGGCCTCGAGGAGCGGGCGTGCCAGGCGCGGGAAGTCGCGCCGATCCGTCGTCAGGGCGAACCAGGCATCCCGCTGCCCGGTCCTGACGTCGAGCGTCGCCCCCGCGGCGTGTACGTCGGCGGCATAGCCCCTGAGGTCCAGCCTCGCGTTGGCCGCGAGGAGCGCCTGCTGGGCCACACGGGTCGCGCCGGGGAGCGCGTCGTCCACCGCGCCGGAGGCGAAGTGGATCACCACGGTGGCCGTGGCGCCGGGGCGCGGGGCCAGCATCAGATGCGGCTGTCCAGGATCCCGGAGGAGCACGTCGACCGGCCCGAGGTCCACCCTCGGCGCGAGCAGGAGCGGGCTCGGCGCAGGGGCCGCCACGGCCGCGGCGGCCGCGACCGGCGCCTCCTCCGAAGCCGTGGCGACGGCCTCGGTCTCCGCC
>JAEYOU010000279.1 GCA_023411405.1 Pseudomonadota bacterium
CGGCTACGCCGAGGAGGACGACGCCCACCGGTGCTCGACGCACGACCTGTACGGCGAGGTGAAGGGCGCGCTCCGCCACCTCGGCGGCGCGCCGGCGCGCCGGCCGTCCGCGGGCGGGGAGGGACCGTAGCCATGCCCGCGCGCGTCCTCCTCGCCCAGCTCGCCGCCCGCTTCGGCGCGTCCATCGAGCGCGCCGACCTGCCCGCCTCCGACCGGCTGTTCGTCTACGTCGCGCCGGCCGCGCTGCGCGAGGTCTGCCGCCACCTCTTCGGCCCGCTCGGCGCCCGGTACGTGATCAGCGTCGGCGCCGACGACCGGCCCTTCTCCGGGCGGTGGCTGGTGGCGCACGACTTCGCGCTCGACGCGGAGGGGCTGCTCGGCAGCGTCCTCGTCCTCCTCCCGCCGGACGCGCCGCAGGTGGACAGCATCTCCGACCTCGTCCCCGCGGCGCGCTGGGCCGAGCGCGAGCTGCGGGATCTGGTCGGCATCGAGCCGGTGGGCCACCCCGACCCGCGCCGGCTGGTCCTCCCCGACGGCTGGCCGGACGGCGTCCACCCGCTCCGGAAGGACTTCCCGTGGAACCAGGTGCCCGAGGGCTGGGACCCCGGCCGCCGGTTCGCGTTCGAGGCGCCGCCCGAGGGGTGCACGGTGGTGCCGCTCGGCCCGTTCCACCCGGCGCTCGACGAGCCCGCGCACTTCCGGCTCTTCGTGGAGGGCGAGCGCGTCCGCGGCTGCGAGTACCGCGGGTTCATGGTGCACCGCGGGATCGAGAAGCTCGCCGAGTCCGTGCTCGGCTACGACGACATCCCCACGCTCGCCGAGCGGATCTGCGGCATCTGCGGGTGCGTGCACAGCGTCGCCTACGCGCAGGCGGTCGAGGCCGCGGCGGCGCTCCGCATCCCGCCGCGCGCGGAGTGGATCCGGACGATCCTGCTCGAGCTGGAGCGGCTCCACAGCCACCTGCTCTGGCTCGGGCTCGCCTGCCACCTCGTCGGCTTCGACACGCTCTTCATGCAGAGCTTCCGGATCCGCGAGCCGGTGATGTGGATGGCGGAGCGGATCACCGGCAACCGCAAGACGTACGGGATCTGCCTCGTCGGCGGGGTGCGGCGCGACCTCGGCCCGGACGTCCGCGCCGAGCTGCGCCAGGCGCTGACCACCCTCGAGGACGAGTGGAGGCGGCTCTCGGACGCGGTCTCGGGCGACCGGAACCTCATGGCCCGGACCGTGGGCGTCGGGGTGACGTCCCCGGAGCTCGTGCGGCGCCACGGGCTCGTCGGCCCCGTGGCGCGCGCCGCCGGCGTGGACCTCGACTGCCGGCGCGACCACCCGTACGCCGCCTACGACCGGGTCGACTTCCGGGTCGTCACCGCGCGCGAGGGGGACGCGTGGGCGCGGGTCCGGGTGCGCCTCCTCGAGGGGCTCGAGTCCATCGGGATCGTGCGGCAGTGCCTCGAGCGGATGGAGCCCGGGCCGCTGCGGCTCGACCTCCAGGACGCGCTGCCGCCGGGGCGGATGGGCGTGTCGTCCATCGAGGCCCCCCGCGGCGAGTGCCATCACTTCGTCGTGACCGGCGAGGAGAACCGCCCGCGCCGCTGGCGCGTCCGCGCCCCCACCTACCAGAACCTCCAGGGTGTCCCGGCGATGATCGAGGGGCAGCGGCTCGCCGACATGCCGATCGCGCTCGGCAGCATCGACCCCTGCTTCTCCTGCACCGACCGGCTCGAGACCGTGGAGCTCGCGACCGGGGAGGCGCGCACGTGGACCGAGGCCGAGCTGCGCCTCCTCGCCCGGGCCACAGCGGAGACCGCTCGCCCTGAGCCTGTCGAAGGGCGAGCCACCGCGGCAGACCGCTCGTGCTTCGACGAGCTCAGCACGAGCGGACCTTCGGGAACGGAGGTTGCCGATGCCTGACCTCCTCCTCACCGCCCTCGCCGCCCTCGCCAACGTGGCCCTGGTGCTCGCGGTCGCCCCGCTGCTGCAGGGCGTGCAGCGCCGCATCACCGCGCGCCTCCAGTCGCGCCGCGGCCCGCCGCTCCTCCAGCCGTACTACGACGTGCTGAAGCTCCTCGGCAAGGAGGACCTCGAGTCGGGCGAGGCCCCCGCGGTCCAGCGGCTCGCGGCGTACCTCGCGCTCGCCGCGGCGCTGGCCACCGCCACCCTCGTGCCGCTCGGCTTCGCGGCGCCGCTCCAGGGCGCCGGGGACGTGATCCTGCTCCTGTACCTGCTCCTCCTCTCGGGCGTGTGCACGCTCCTCGGCGGCGCGGCCGCGGGCTCGACCTACGCATGGGTGGGCGTCTCCCGCGAGATGATGAGCATGATCGCCCTCGAGCCGGTGCTCGCGGTCGCGCTCGGCGTCGGCGCCGTGCACGCCCGCTCGTTCCGGCTCGCCGACGTGCTCGACGGCTCCCCCTGGGCCGCCGCCGTCCCCGTCTCCGGCGTGGTGATGCTGGTGGTCATGCTCGTCGCCTTCCAGGCCTTCGCCGGGCGCGCGCCCTTCGACGTCGCCGAGGCCGAGACGGAGCTCATGGACGGGCCGCTCGCCGAGTACTCGGGCCAGAAGCTGGCGCTCTTCCGGCTCGCGCAGATGGTGAAGCTCGTCGTGTACGCCGCGCTGTTCGTGGCCCTCTTCGTGCCGTGGGGGTCGGGCCTCCCGGCGCCGCTCGCGGCGCTCGCCTTCTGGGGCAAGGTGCTCGCGCTCGTCGCCGGCGTGGCGGTGGTGGCCGCGACGCACGCGCGGCTCCGCGTCGATCAGGCGCTCCGCCGGTACGCGGCGCTCCTCGCCTGCTCCCTCGGGGCGATGGTGCTCGCCGCCCTGGGGAGCTGAGGAGACGACATGGCCTTCTCCAAGCTCAAGGAGGCGTGGATCGGGATCGCCGCCGGCACGGTCACGCTCCCCTACCCCGCCGCCCCGCGCCCGGCGCCGCCCGGCTTCCGCGGCCGCCCGGTCTTCGACGCCGCGCGGTGCATCGGCTGCGGCGGCTGCGCCGCCAACTGCCCCGCGCGCGAGATCCTGATCTTCGACCCGTGCCAGGAGCTGCGCGTGATCCGGTACCTCGGCCTGCGGTGCACGAGCTGCGGCCGCTGCGCCGAGGTCTGCCCGGAGCAGGCCATCACGATGAGCGACGCGTTCGAGCTCGCGACGGACGACGTCCGCGACCTCGAGCAGCGGCTCACGATCTTCATGGGCTCGTGCCGCCGCTGCGGCCGCTGCTTCGCCGCGCCGACGCCGCTCGACGCGCTCAAGCTCACCGGCTACCGGGTGGACGACGTCGAGGCCGGCCGCTGGGTGTTCCTGTCCCGCGCGACCGCCCCCGACGCCGCCGCGAAGGACGTGGAGATCGAGCTATGAGCGCACCGGACGATCGCACCGGCCTGGACCGCTCGCCCTTCGACAGGCTCAGGGCGAGCGGTTCCTCGTGTCCGCTCGTGCTGAGCCTGTCGAAGCACGAGCGGCGATCGGGCCACGCCCGCCACCGCGCAGATGAGAGGAGCTCGTCGTGCTCGCCAGACTCTGCCGCAGGATGATGAACCGATCGTGCTGGGTCTTCCACGCGAACAGCGGCGGCTGTAACGGCTGCGACATCGAGGTGCTGAACGTCCTCACGCCGTACTACGACGCCGAGCGGTTCGGCGTGAAGCTCGTCGCCTCGCCGCGCCACGCGGACGCGATGCTCTGCCAGGGCCCCGCCCTGCGCGCCACCGAGCGGTCGCTCCGGCGCGCCTACGAGGCGATGCCCGCGCCGAAGCTCGTCATCGCGGTCGGCGCGTGCGCGACCGGCGGCGGGCCCTGGTTCGACGGCTACGCCGTGCTCGGCGAGATCGAGAAGGTGCTCCCCGTGGACTACTGGATCCCCGGCTGTCCCCCGCGGCCGGAGGCGATCCTGCACGGCGTCGCGGTGGCGCTCGGCCTCGCCGCGAAGAAGGTCGCGCCGTCTCCACCCAGGTCGCAGGTGCCGTTCCCGTTCCCGCGGTACGCCCCCAAGCCAGCATCCACGCCCGAGCCCGAGCACTAGCGCATCGCGCCACGCCGCCGTCCCCTCGAGCAGGCATTTTCGATCCGTACGGGTTGAAAGCGTCGTGTGGCCCCCGCCCGGGGGCGCGCGCCATGACTCCACCGTGACACGCAGGGCTTCAGCTTGCTCCATGCGCGCGTTACTCGTGCAGGGCTCGTCGGCGCCGACGTACTGGGGGTACCGCCACGCCCTGGACTTCGTGGACAAGGACGCCCCGCACCCGCCGCTCGGGCTCGCCACGCTGGCCGCCCACCTGCCCGAGACGTGGGAGCTCAGGATCCACGACCTCCACCTCGGCCCGCTCTCCGACGAGGCGCTGCGCTGGGCCGACGCCGTGCTCGTCTCGGGCATGCTCGTGCAGGCCGAGACCATGCGCGAGACCATCCGGCGGGCGCGCGCGCTCGGCAAGCCCACGGTCGCCGGCGGACCCGCGCCGACGACGAGCCCGGCCGACTTCGACGAGGCCGACTTCCTGTTCCAGGGGGAGGCCGAGGGCCGGCTCGACCGGCTCGTGGAGGCGCTCGAGCACCCCGGCCGCTCCACCGACCGCGTGCTCTCGCCGCCCGGCGACGCCCGCCCCTCGCTCGCCCTCGCGAGGGTGCCGCGGTTCGACCTGCTCCGGCTCGACCGGTACGCGTCGCTCGCGGTGCAGGTCTCCCGCGGCTGCCCCTTCAACTGCGAGTTCTGCGACATCATCGAGATGTTCGGGCGCGTGCCGCGGGTGAAGTCGCCCGCCCAGGTGCTCGCCGAGCTGGACGCCCTCCGGCGGCTGGGCGCGCGCGGGCCGCTCTTCATCGTGGACGACAACTTCATCGGGAACCGCAAGGCCGCCGGCCGCCTCCTCCCGGAGATCGCCGCCTGGCAGCGGGCCCACGGCCAACCCTTCGACTTCTACACCGAGGCGAGCCTCGACCTCGCCGGCGACGAGAAGCTCGTCGCCTCGATGGTGGACGCCGGGTTCAGCTCGGTCTTCGTGGGCCTCGAGACGCCCGACCCCGAGACGCTCAAGGCGACGCAGAAGAAGCAGAACCTCCGGATGGATCCCGCCGAGGCGGTGCGGGCGCTCTCGCGCGCCGGCCTCGAGGTCTTCGCCGGCTTCATCGTCGGGTTCGACGGCGACGACGCCGGCGCGCTCGAGCGCCAGCGCGCGTTCGTCTCGTCGGTGCCCATCCCGCGGGCCATGGTCGGCATCCTCACCGCCCTCCCCGGCACGCAGCTCTGGCGCCGGCTCGAGCGCGAGGGCCGGCTGCGCGGGACCACCACCGGCGATCAGTTCGACCGGACCAACTTCGAGACCACGATGCCCGAGGAGGAGCTCGTCCGCGGGTACCGCGACCTCATGGCCGCGCTGTTCGACGCCGACGCGTTCTTCCAGCGGTGCCAGCTCTCGCTCGAGATGACGCCCGCCCGGTCCACGCCGCTCCGGCGCGGCTCGTTCCGGATCCTGGCCCGCGCGCTCTGGCGCATCGGCGTCCGCGGCGAGCGGACCCGCCGCCGGTGGTTCTGGAAGCTGCTCGGGATCGGCCTCCGGCGCGGGCCCGCGTACGTCACGCGCGCGGTCACGTTCTCGATCGTCGGCGAGCACTTCGTCCGCTACACCACCGAGGACGTGCTCCCCCGCCTCGACCGCCGCCTCGCCGAGATCCGCACCGAGGCCGCCCGCGCGCGCTCGCACGCGCGCCGCGGCTGGGTCGCGGCGCGGCCCGGGGTGGACGGGGCGTCGCCGCACGCCGGGACGCCCGAGCCGGGAGGGACCACGACGGAGGTCGGGGTGGCCGCCGGGCCGCAGCCCTGATGGTCGCCAGCCCCCACCTTCGACCTCCGCACGCTCGCCCGCGTGGCTAGGGAACGGCGAACCAGGAGGTTCGCCATGCGTCACACGCTGCTCGCCGCGGTCTCCCTCGCCGTCGCCGTCTTCTCGCTCCCCGTCCAGGCCGACGGGCTCAAGCTCACGCCGCACCACCCGCGGCCGTCCACGTTCCTGTTCGGCAATCACCTCGACTCCCACCAGCAGACCCGGCGGGCCCCCGACGGCAGCCTCCACGGGTTCCTCTACGTCACCCGCACCGGCGAGGTGACGCCCGAGGGCTACCCCGTGGTGCGGCACTGCAGCGCCGAGACCCCGCCGCGCGAGTGCTTCGCCGGCTGGATCCTGCGGGCCAGGCCGGGCGCCGCGATCTTCCTGTACCAGGAGATGGATCACCCAGTCTGGCTCACCGCCCGGAGCGAGCTGCCGCAGCCCGGCGCGTTCGTGCACTTCCACTGGATCACCTCCCGGAGCACCGATCCGCGGCCCGTGACCGACCCGCGCTGCGACGCCGAGATGGCCGAGGAGCTCACCCCCGGCGCGACCTGCCCCGGCTACTTCATCGAGCTCGTCGCGATCCGCCGCTTCGCGTTCGAGCACGAGGGGCAGCGCGTCCTCGTGGAGCCGGGCATCGACGTCGCGACGCACCTCAACGTCGTGACGAGCTTCCCCGCGTCGCCCTGAGCGTACGCGAGCGGCGCAGAGCGGGGCCGCGGGTCCCGACCCACGAGCCCCCGCTCGCCCGCCCCTCCCCGTGCTAGGATGCCGATCGCCGCTTGACGTCCGCGGCCGCGGCCTTACATGGGCCGTGCAAGTTCGTCATGGGGGCGAACTGGCTTCGACGGAGGATGGAAGGCGTCTGGTGCGCGCCGTGGTTGGTCACGAGGCCACGTAAAAACGGGACCAAGCAGAAACGCGAACGAGCCCATGGCTCTCGCGGCCTAAATAAAGGCCGTGCGTTCCCCCGGAAGCGCCGGGTACCGGGTGTGGACGTCAGCTCCGGCTGGACCTGAGCAGGAAGCGAACCGCCTCGCTCGGGTCGAGATCAAAGGGTGAGAACGTGAGCGGTTGCAGGCCCGGAGGTTGCCGTTCACGTACTTTCTCCGGGATACGCGCGTAGGACCATTCGCTGGAGATTCTTCGGACCCGGGTTCGATTCCCGGCGCCTCCACTCTTCACCCCGCCCCGCCCACCGGCGGGGCTTTTCGTTGGAGGCCGCCATGGCAGCCCGCCACGCCCGCGACGTCGAGAAGGTCACCTCCCGCGGCCAGTTCGTCGAGAAGCTGCGGCGCCTCGCCGACTCCCTCGAGCAGGGCCAGCCGTTCACGATCCAGGTCGCGAACGAACGGTTCTCGGTCCCCGCCGACGCGGAGATGAGCGTCGAGCACGAGCGCGGCGAGGACGGCGAGGAGCTCGAGCTCCAGCTCAGGTGGCGGCGCTGACCTGCGCGGCGAGAAGCGCCTCGTGGCGCCGCCCGCGGTCGGCAGGGACGTGCCCGCGACTCGATGGCAGGTGCGATCTTGATTCGGCGGATATGGTCGCCGGCCGTGACGGTCCTGACGAGGCACATGGGTGAGGCGATGTATTCGGCGATCTGGGCCGTCATGAGTCACCGCCCATTCCGTCTTGAACGTTGCCCGCGCGCTCGACGACCGTCGCGGATCTTGCGCCCTTCGCCGCCCATACGACGCGCACGCTCTCTCAATTGCAGGAACGTGCCGGGCAAGGGCCGCGCGGGCAAGTCCGCTTCAAGCCGATACGGCGGCACGGTGGGGTCTTTCCCGGCGAGCCTCAGGTATGCGCGCTTCGCAATCCGCTCGCCACGGACGAAGAACTTCGGGAAGCCACGAAGCAGCCGTCCGCCATTCCACTCACCCCGCCTTATTCACGCTGGGGCGATGAAACGACATGACGCGCATCACGGATGGCGTGGTACGACGGCGTTGCGAGGCGCTGTCGAACACGCACCGGGAGGCGCGTCATGGGTGAAGACCTTACTCCG
>JAEYOU010000295.1 GCA_023411405.1 Pseudomonadota bacterium
GCTCAAGCACGGCCGCCCTCACGTCGAGCGGCAGCGGGACGCCGCGCGCGGGCACCTGTGGGGCGGCGGGCGCGCCCCGTGGAACGCCCCTGCGTCCGGCTCGACGGCCACGCAGGTGACGGCGCAGAGCGCGGCCCTGCTCGCCGCGGCGCCGACGGGGAGCGCCACCGGTCTCGTCGTGCTGGTGGACTTCCCGAACCGGCCCGCCACCATCTCGCAGGCCGAGCTCGAGACCGCGTTCAACGGCGCCACGTACGGCGACCCGCGCGGCTCCATCCGCAGCTGGACCGAGACCATCTCCTACGGCGCCGTGAGCGTGAACCACCGCGTCACCGCGTACTACCGGGCCCGCAACCCGACCACGTACTACCTGCGCGGCGGGCAGGGCGACTACTCCGGCGCGACCGAGCTGATGCGCGAGGTGTACGCCTACGTCGACGCCAACATCGACCTGCGGACGTTGACGGTCATCAACGGCGCGCTCAGCTCGCTCGCCGTGGTCTACGCGGGGGACGTCGTCGCCAACGGCTGGGCGAACTCCCTCTGGCCCCACGCGGGCGGCGCCCGGTACACGACGTCCGAGGGGGTCCGGATCACGCACTACTACATGAGCAACCTCGGCACCCGCGTGCCGGTCTCGCTCAAGACGCACCGCCACGAGCTCGGCCACTCGTTCTTCAGCTGGCCGGACACCTACGACTACGACGGCGACTCCAAGAGCGCGGGCGGCTTCGCGATGGAGACCGACATCCCCTGCGCGCCCTTCCGGATGTGGGCCGGCTGGATCAACGTCGTCGACGTCAACGGCGTGAACGGGACGTACACGCTCCCGGCCAACGGCGACACCGCCCTCCGCTACCGCAACCCGGGCAACACGCGGGAGTACTTCATCGTCGAGAACCTGCTGAAGACCGGCTGGAACGCCGCCGCGCCCGACCAGGGGCTCCTCGTGTGGCACGTGGACGAGGCCGGCGACAACAGCTGGCAGGACCGGACGCCGACCCGCCACTACGAGCTCTCCGTCGAGCAGGCCGACGGGCTCTTCGAGCTCGAGCGGAACGTCCGCAACGGCGCGGACGGCGACCTCTTCCACGCCGGGTACAAGACCCTCTTCGACGCGACCACCACGCCGAACAGCAACTGGTGGAGCGGCGCCCAGTCCGGGCTCCGCCTCTCCGGCATCGGCGCGATCGGCAGCCTGATGACGGTGACCGTCGGGACCGGGGCGGGCACGACGTACGCGCTCACCGTCGCGAAGTCGGGCACGGGCGCGGGCACCGTCACGTCCTCGACCGGCGGGATCAGCTGCGGCACCACCTGCTCGGCCACCCTCGCGAGCGGCACGACCGTCACCCTGACGGCGACCGCGGCCGCGGGCTCGACGTTCGCCGGCTGGAGCGGCGCCTGCGTGGGCACCGGCACCTGCGTCGTGTCCATGACCGCGAGCCGCGCGGTCACCGCCGCCTTCGCCACGTCGGGCGGCACGAGCTACGCGCTCACCGTGACCAGGACCGGCACGGGCAGCGGGACGGTGACCTCGAGCACGGGCGGGATCGACTGCGGCTCGACCTGCTCGGCCAGCATCGCGAGCGGCACGACCGTCACCCTGACCGCGACCCCGGCCGCGGGCTCGACGTTCGCCGGCTGGAGCGGCGCCTGCACGAACACGACCGGGAGCTGCGCCGTCACCATGACCGCGGCCCGCGCCGTCGCCGCCGCCTTCACCACGTCGGGCGGCACGACCCCGTGCACCGACCCGATCACGTTCACGAGCCAGTCGGGCAACTTCAACACCGCCGGCGCGGTGTGCCTGCGGACCAGCGCCACCGTGAACGGCTGGGGCTGCTCGAACTTCGAGGGCCGCACCGTCCGCGTGAACGGCGGCGCCGCGACCGCCACCTGCGGCGCGGGGCCGTTCCCGCTCGCGAAGTGGTCCGACGGCTACACCTACTTCTCGGTGTCGGCCGGCACGTTCACCTGGGCGAGCCTCTACGCCTGGTAGCCGCGGCGGGCCGGCGAGGTCCTCGGCGGCCTCGGTCCTCCCGGGCCGAGGCCGCCCCGATCTCGCGCAGTCCCAGGCCGTCGCGGGCGCGGCGGCGGCACCTGGGCCGCGCACCAGGAGACTCACTCCGGGAGCGTGGGCTCGGCGGGCAGGATCAGCCTGAAGACGGCGCCGCGGCCGCGGCCGTCGCTCTCGGCGACGATCCGTCCGCCCATCCTCTTCACGTCGTTGGCGCAGGAGTGCAGCCCGAAGCCGTGTCCCCCCGGCTTCGTGGTGAAGCCGTAGGTGAAGAGCCGCTCCGCCGCGTCCGGGGAGATGCCCTCCCCGGCGTCGCCGATCGTGATCACGGTCGCGCCGTCCGGTCCCGCGGCGAGCGCGACGCTCAGCACCCGCGCGTCCGCCGGGGTTCGCTCCATGGCCTCGACGCCGTTCTTGATCAGGTTGACCAGGGCGTGGATGACCTTGAAGCGCTGGACGGGCACCGGCGGGACGCGGTCGAGCTTGCGCCGCACCTGGACGCGATGTCGGGTCAGGTTCGCGGCCTGGAGCTTCAGGGAGGCCTCGATGAGCAGCGCCGGATCGAGGCGCTCGATCAGCAGGCGATCCCGCCCGTCCCGCGCGTAGTCCTGGAGG
The DNA here is from genome assembly GCA_023411405.1 of Pseudomonadota bacterium. Lineage (GTDB taxonomy): Bacteria > Myxococcota > Myxococcia > Myxococcales > Anaeromyxobacteraceae > Anaeromyxobacter. The sequence continues at coordinate 2,636 of JAEYOU010000295.1, forward strand.
GTCGCCACCGTCTCGCGCACCAGCGCCACGTTGGCGACCAGCTCCGCGGCCTCGGCGCGGATCCGGTCCCGCTCGACCTCCAGGGACCGCGCCAGCTCGCGGCAGTAGCCCGGGACGAGGGCGGCGCGGGGATCGCGGGCGAAGAAGCCCGGGAGCTCCTTCCCCTGCGCCTCGAGGAGCTCGGTCAGCCGGAGGAGGCCGCTCACCGCGGCGTCTCCGGCGGACGCCACCACCGCCTCGGCGGAGACGCTCACGCTCGTCAAGAGGTTCCCGACGTTGTGGAGCGCGCCGACCGCGATCTCCGCCATCCCCGCCTCATGGGCGATCTCCACGAGCTGCTGCTGCGCCTCCTTCAGCTGGCGGGCGCGCTCCTCCACCCGGATCTCGAGCTCCTCCGCGTAGCCGCGGACCTCCTTCATGAGCGCGCTCGCCTGGAACGCGCGGCCCAGCTGGTTGGCCAGGGACTCGTAGCCCGAGCCGCTCATCGAGCCGATCTCGCAGATCGCGAACCCGGTCACCTCCGCGCCGAAGTGCAGGGGCATCACCTGATAGGCGTACCGGTGCGCGGTGGTGAACCGCCCGGGCACGAGCCGCCGCGCAGGGTACGGGCCGGGGGCCGGGTCGAGGACGACGCTGTCGCTCAGGGCGTAGTGGTACTCCAGCACCGCGGACCGGGCGACGGGATCTGTCACCCGCGCCAGGTAGAAGCTGCCCACGCCCAGCTTCGGGAGCTGCGCCTTCAGGGCGGCGGTGAACTCCTCCTCCTGCACGCCCGTGATCCGGAACACGTGCTGCAGCACGAGCGCCTCGGTCTCGAGTTCGTACGAACGCGCCGCCTGGAGGTGCTCCGCCCGCGCGCCGACGAGCGCCACCGCGCGCGCCAGGAGCGCGAGCAGCGGTTCGCCGCCCCGGTCCGGCAGCCGTCGCGCGACCGCCGAGAACAGGTCCTGCGCGACGTCCTGCCAGCGGCCGGGGACGATCCCGGCGCCGAGCCCGGCGGACACGGCAGCGTCCAGGACCCGCAGGAGGCGTGCGGGGCCGCCGCGCGCCTCGGCGTCCAGCGCCTCGACCAGCTCGGCCGCGACGCGACCGGGCAGCTCGGTCAGCCAGGAGTGCGCCGCCTCGAGGGAGCCGGCGATCCGGTCGATCCCCGCTCCGCGTTGCGCCGCGGGCTCGTCGCGCGGCGGCCGCCGCACGGCGGGAACGGCCTCCCCCGCGCAGCCGCAGGAGCGGCGGTAGACCGGTCGGGTCGAGAAGATCGTCGTCTCCGGGACCGTCCCGCCGCGGATGAGCGCGAGCGCCTGCTGCACGGCGGCGTTCCCCATCTCGCGGAGCGGCTGGCACGCGGTGCTGAGCGGCGGGAGCACCGAGGCCGCGTCCCGCTGGTCGTCGAAGCCGGCGACCGCCACGTCTTCGGGGACGCGCACGCCCCATCGCTGCAGCTCCTGCATGGCGTGGATGGCCATGAGGTCGTTCGCGCCCACGAGCGCGTCGAACGAGACGCGCCGCTCGTCCAGGAGCGCCCGCACCGCCTGTGGCCCCGCGTGGGCGGTGAAGTCGCCCGGGCAGACCAGCGCCGGGTCGAACGGGAGGTCGTGGCGCGCGAGCGCGGCGCGGTAGCCCCGCAGGCGCGCCTCCGCCTCCTCGTTGAGGTCCGGGCCGCGGACGAAGGCGATCCGCCGCCGCCCGTGGACCGCCACGAGGTGATCGACGATGGCCTCCACGCCGCTGTCGTTGCTCACCAGCAGCGAGGGCACCCCCGGGACGAGCTTGCCGATGCTCACCACCGGGAGGCCGGCGTAGCGGCGCAGGAAGGCGTGCACCTCGCCCTCGGCGAAGCACCCGGCGCCGTTCGCCTCCCGGCCCATCCGATCGGTGGCCGGAGGGTGGTAGCCGTCCTTGCCCATGTTCAGCGTCCCGAACAGCCCGATGATCCCGTCGACGGTCTCCGGTCCCGGCAGGTCGAAGATCAGGCGCTCCAGCCGCTGGCCGCGTGCCGGTCCGGCCAGGAAGCAGAGGAGGCTGACGTCCTCGGCGGCGGCGGCGCGGACGATGGTCCGCCATAGCTGCTCCTCGTACCCCTCGAACAAGTTGTCGAGGAGCAGCGCCAGCGTGGGGCGGAGGCGGGTCGCCGAGACCACGCAGCTGACACTTTGCAGCCCTCAGGCCAGCCCGCGGACGGAGCGGGAGGAGACCGCGGGTGGGTCGGCGTCGCCCGTGTGGCCGCCCGAACCCGGAGCGGAGACCCGGCGTCGCCCGACGCGCGCCCAAACGTTTGGCAGCGGTGGTTAATCCAGTTCCCTGACGAAATGGGTTGAAGTGCCGGTCCCGGTCCTCCTAGCGTGTGGGCATGCTCCGACCCTTCGCCCGCATCGCTGCCGCCCGCCACGCCCGCGCCGCCGCCGGGACCCTGACCCTCGCGCTCCTGCTCGCCGCCTGCGCCCCGGCGGCCCGGGTCGCCGCGCCGGCCGCGGCTCCACTC
>JAEYOU010000400.1 GCA_023411405.1 Pseudomonadota bacterium
ACGGCACCTTCGTCCAGACCCACGCCGCGGACGCAGCCGGCAACCTCACCGCGTACTGGAACGAGGCCGGAACCGCGTGGGGATACGTCTACGACGCGCTCGGGAGGCTCCGGGAGGTGCAGCTCCCGGACGGGAAGGCGCACCGCGTGTCGTTCGACGGCCACGGCCGCGTCTCCCGGGTCGAGCGCGAGGGGATCGCCGTGATCGACTACGGGTATGAGCCCGTGACCGGCCTCCTCGCCGAGAAGCGTTTCACCGGGAACACCGGCGTCCTTCGCCGGGAGATCACCACCAGCCACGACGCCATCGGCCGCGTCTCGGTCGAGACGCACAGGGACGTCGGCACCGGCGAGACCCGCTCGTTCACCTTCGCGTATGACGGTGGGTCGCAGCTCGGCCAGCTCACGGGCGTCACCGGCCAGGACTTCGAGAAGGAGCTGGCCTACCGGGCAGACGCGAAGCTCGAGTCGCGCGTCCTAACGCTGGCCGGTGGCTGGCGGACGCTCCGCACCTCGTTCACGTACAACGAGGCGGGTGAGGCCGCATCGCAGTCGACCACCGTCGAGGACGCGGCGGGCGCAGTGCTCGTCGCCTCTTCCACGAGCGACAGCTTCGATCCCTACGGCCGGCTCTTCTCCACGGAGCTCCCCGGCTCCACCCTCGCGACGTTCGGCTATGACCCGGACGGACTGCTCGAGAACGCGCTCCTCGCCGGCGGGAACTCGCTCGGCCTCACCTACGACGGCCTCACCCGCGCGCTCACCGGGACCTCCCAGCTCTCGGGCACCACGGTCGCCGCCGTCACGCGGCGCTACAACGCCAGGGCGCTCGTTGATCGGGACTCGATCTCGGTCGGCGCGCTCACGGTGGACCGCTCGTACGACTACTTCGACGAGCGGTTCCTGAAGAGCTCGACGGACGCGCGGGCCGAGTCGCGGTACGCGTACTCTCCGTCGGGAGTGGCGACCTCCATCACCGAGAACGAGGTTCCGGTCCAGGTCACGACCCAGTCGGACGACCTCGGCCGCACCACCCTCCGGAACGACCTGGTCATGACGTACGGCCCGGATGGTCAGCTCGCCTGGGCGACCCGTGGCAGCGCCGTCTGGACCTTCTCGTACGACGAGGCCGGCCAGCGGCTCCTGAAGTACACGAACGGAGTCCCGGTCGCCGCGTACCCGGAGGAAGGGTACCTCGACGCCTCCGGCCTCGTTCAGCCCGTCAAGATCGCCGGCCGCACGGTCGGGTTCCTCGTCAACGGAGCGTTCGAGCCCCGCTCGACGGACCTGCTCGGCTCACCGATCGCGGACCTGAACGGCGCTCCCCGCATCGCCTCGCCGTACGGCTCCCGCTGGCTCGACGGACACCCAACGCGCGCGGCCGCGCTCGACTACGTCGAGAAGGGGTTCGACGCCGACCTCGGCCTCGTGCGGATGGGAGTGCGCGATTACGACCCGGAGCGCGCCCTCTTCGTCTCTCCAGACCCGCTGTACCTGGAGTCCCCCAACCTGTGTGTCGAGTCCGCGCTGGATTGCATGCTGTACGCGTACGCGCGCTCGAACCCCCTTCTCTACCTCGATCCGGACGGACAGGAACCGTCACTGTCGCCCACCAACTACGCGCTCTACGTGCCGGAAGGCTACGGCATCCGCTTCTACAACTACACGTCGCGCGAGATGGCCAATCCGAACAACCCGGCGTGGCAGAGGGGCGTGGCGGGCCTAGGGGCGTTCGCCTCGGCGCCGGTTGGTCTCGCCGAAGAAGTTCTGCGCGGCATCTTCAACGTCCCGTTCGTGGTTCACAACGCGGGGATATCCATCGGGGAGCACTCGGCCAGAGCCGTCCAACGCGTTCAGAGCGGAAACTACCACGGCGCTGTGCTGGAGGGTTGCCACGCCACGGCGTCTGCCAGCCTGGGAGTCTTGGTGGCCGGCGCCGTGGCCGTCCCCGTCGCCGGTGCGGTCGAGGGGGCGGTTGCGAGAGCGGCGGCTGCGAGAGCCGCGGTGGGGTCGAGTCCGGCGGCGTTCAGTCGCATTCTTGGGTTTACCCGAGCGTCCCTGCAGAAGGGGTTCACGAAGCATGGCGCAGATTTCGGCCTTTCGGGCAACTGGAATCCGAGTAGGGCGGCGGAGTTCAGTCGAGCTGTTAATCAACACATCAACAGTTCCGGCGTTCGCGCTATCTCAGGCACGTACCGAGGTCACCCGGTTACCCACTATGTCAACCCGCAGTCGGGGCTGAATGTCATGGCTGACCCGGCGGGCAACTATGTGAGTGGGTGGAAGCTCAGCACCCAGCAGCTAAGTGAGGTCCTAACAAAGGGGAGGCTCTTCTGAACGGTGACGCGATCGCGGTTTCACTCTGCCTGAGTCACGACCAAGCGCTCGTTCTCTTCGACTTGCTAAGTAGAGAGGACGGCAGGAAAGCATTGCAGGCCGAACATCAAGCCGAGCAGGCGGTAATCTGGGACATCGAAGCTCAGCTCGAGCGGGCGCTCGTGGAGCCGCTTCGACCAGACTACGCGGCGTTGGTTCGCGCGGCACGGGAGCGTCTCGTCTCCCGGGGAGGCTAGTAGAACGGTAAGCTGGCGACGCAGCCATGATGCACTTCAGCGTCGATGAGCGAGGGACTCCGCCCTGCTGACGGGCAGGGGTCAGGCTACCCCCGCAGCACCGCCACCGACCCCGGCACCCCCGGCTGCAGCGTCACCGACTCCACCAGCGAGATCCGGTGGAAGATCCCCTCCCGCCCGTCGTAGGCGGCCGCGAGCTCCTCGCCCACGATCGCGCGCGGGCCGGAGCCGGAGCGCACGACGACGATCGCGCCGTCGGCGAGCGTCGGGGCCTTCACGATCCCGCCCGTGAACGCGGGGCGGAGCTGCTCGAGCGGTGAGACGCCGCTCGCCGGGTGCGGGCGCAGGAGGTGATAGTAGCGCGCGGGCGAGACCGCGGCCGCGAACGGGCCGTGGCGACCGGCGGCGTCGAGCTGCGCGAGCGCCCCGAGGAGCTCGTCCGCGGCCCGGGCGGGGTCGCTCCAGTCGCCGGCTTTGAGCTGCAGCGCGCCCGCGTGATCGAGCAACCCGCGCACGCCGGCCGCGGCGTGCCCCTCGACGAGGAGCCGGTCCTCGGCCCGCGCGACCTGCCGCGCGGCCTCCGCCATCTCGGTCGAGGAGAGCGGCTCGCCGCGGGCGAGGAACGCCTCCACGGCGCGGGCGCCGAGGGAGAAGGTCCGGTGGATGACGGGCAGCACCTGCACCGCGGGGACGTGGACGTGCGGGGTGGTCACCGCTTCGTCCGCGGCCCCGCCCTCGCCGCGGGCGGGGCGATCCTCGGCCACCCCGGCGCGCGCGGCGAACCCGAGCGGCCCGACGACCTCCACCACGCGCCGCGCGGCGCGCACCTCCTCGGCCGCGGCGCGCACCGTGGCGTCGATGACGTCCCAGACGTCCTGCGGGAACGGCGACCCTTCCCGATCCTTCCAGCTCATCGATCCTCCGGCTTCCGGTCTCGACACCGCTCGCCCTTCGACAAGCTCAGGGCGAGCGGACTCTCGGGTGCCTCAGTCCTGGTCGGTGGGGGCGCGCCCCGGCGGCGGCCGGATGCCGGCCGCCTCCTCCGCTTCCTCCTCCTCGGCGATTCGCCCGCCCTTCCCCACGTGCAGCTTGAGCTGCCGCGCGAAGCCGAGGTCCTTCCGGCGCAGCCACTCGAGGAGCATCATCGCGTGCTCCTTCTCCTCGTCGCGGTTGTGGGCCAGGATCTGCTTCAGCTCGGGGTCGCGCGTCGCGTCGATCCGCTGCTGGTACCAGTCCACCGCCTCGAGCTCCTCCTGGAGCGAGACGATGGCGCGGTGCAGGTCCTGGGTCCGTTCGCTGAGCAGGTCGTCCCGCTCGTGAAAGCCTTGAGACGCTTGGGCCATGGCGGAGGAGTGCGCAGGGATCGGCCGTTCCGCGAGGCCCCTCCCCGAGCGATCGTGCAGGCGGCCCGGCGCCCCGTCCGCGCCGGAGCAAGCGGCGCCGCGGCGGGGAGGGGACGCGCGCGCGGCTCGGCCGAGGACGCCGCCGCCGTGGCCTGCCTGATCGCCGCCCGTACACCCTCCGTGCGCAAGGCCCGCGCGGCGCTCCTTGCTGCTTTCTCCTGCGCCGCTGCGTAGCTTCACGGGCGTGGAGGGGAACATCATCCGCCGCGTCCTGCTGGTGGAGGACGATCCGGGCATGCGGGAGGCGATCCGCGTGCTCCTGGCCCGTGTCGGGTACCAGGTCGCGGCGGCCTCGGACGGGGTGCAGGCCTGGGAGATGCTGGGGCGAGGGCCCCGGTTCGCCGCGATCCTCGTCGACCTCTACACCCCGCGCATGACGGGGCACGACCTCGTGGCGCGGGTCCGGCGCACGCCGCGGCTCGACGGGGTCCCGATCATCGCGATGAGCGCGGAGCGGCGCCGCGACGTGCCCGCCGCCCAGGCCTTCCTCGAGAAGCCGTTCTCGCGCGAGCAGCTCGTGAGCGCGCTCGAGCGCGTCGGCGCGGCGGGCATGGCGCCCACCGCGAGCCCCTGACCGCGCCGCGCAGCCCATCGGGCGAGCGGTGCCCGTCAGCGAGCGCCGGCGGCCTCCCGCGCGAGGTCCTCGATCGTGAGGACGCGGAGCCGGGCGCCCTCGGGGCCGAGCTCCAGGTACTCGAGCCGTCCCCCGTGCAGCCATCCCGCGTTGGCGTAGGGGTCGCCCGGCGCGAGGTGCTGCGCGTGGATGTGGCCGAAGACGCCGAGCGCGCACGCCTCGCGCGCGACGAGCTCGACGCACCGCGTCCGGAAGCCCCGAAGGATCCGGCGCCCGACCAGGGCGCGGGCGGTGACCTCCGCGAGCGCCATGGCGAGCCGCACGAGCGCGAAGCTGCCGGCGCGCAGCGAGATCGCGTGGCCGAGGCGGCCCAGCCAGGACCGGTGCAGCGGGTCGATCCCGTCGCCGTGGGTCACGATCACGCGGCCGATCGTGGGCCAGTCGAGGACGACCCGCTCCTCGCCTCCGCCCGGATCGTGGTTCCCGCGGAGGCGCCGGAGCCTCCCCTCGCCGCGCAGCCGGTCGAGCTCGGCCACCACGCCGGCGTGGACGAGCGCCCCGCGGCCTGTGCCGGCGAACAGGTCGTCGAACACGTCGCCGTTCAGGATCACCGAGGCGCCGTCCGCGCGGGCCCGCCGGAGGAAGGCGACGGCGAGCCGGGCGTGGGCGGGCGGGCTTCGCGGCGCGAGGTGCCAGTCGGAGGCGATGCGGAGGAGGTCCATGCAGGAACCGGGGCGGCTCTCGCCCGGAGGGCGGCCGCGGACGGCGGCCCTAGGGCATGGCGCTCGGTGGAGTTCCCTGCAGGTCTCGCGCGGGCTCGGCGCGGCGGAGGAGCTGGTGGATGGTGAAGACCCGCGCGAGCGCGGTGAGGCCCGCGCCGAGGGCGACCCCGCCCGAGACCCAGGTGAGGACGCGCGCGGCGTCCGCGGGCGAGACGAACGTCGCGGCGAGCATCGCGAGCATGAACGCGAGCAGGCGGTGCGGCCGCTCGAGCCCGAACGACGGGCACGAGACCCCGAGCCCCTCGCCGCGCGCGCGCGCGTAGCTCACCATGAAGGACGTCGCCATCGCCGCCACGGCGCACACCATCCCGGCCGCGGAGGGGTGGAGCGCCACCGCGATCCCGGCGAGGAACCCGACCTCCGAGACGCGATCGAGGTTGGAGTCGAGGAAGGCGCCAGCGCGGCTGCTCGTGCCCGTCCGGCGGGCCACCTCGCCGTCGAGGAGGTCCGCCGCCGAGCCCCAGATGAGCGCCACGCAGGCCCAGCCGTACGCGCCGAGGACGGCGAGCACGCCGGCGCCGACGCTGAGGGCGACGCCGAGGGCGGTCAGGGCGTCGGGCGTCAGCCGGAGGGCGAGCGCCGCCCGGAGCACCCAGCGCGTCGCCCAGTACGCCCACGCGCCGAGCGCGCCGATCGGGCCGCGGAGGTCCTTCACGCGCTCGGGGCGCGGGGGACGGAAGACCGCGTAGGCGAGCATCGTCGCCAGCGTGAGGGCGAGGTGGAAGAGGACGGCGTATCGACCGCTCGTGACCATGGCGCGAGCATCGTATGCCGAATGGGGCCGATTCTCGACCCCGACGGCGCGGCTTCTCGACGCCCCGCGCCTACCCTGCGGCCGCCTGCTTCCGGGCGGCCGCCGCGGCCTGCGCGTACTTGCGGAGCCGCTCGAACAGGACGGACTGCTGGCGGAAGAGGTCGTGCATCGGGGCCCGCCCCGGCGCCGTCACCGGGCTCTTGAAGAAGAACGAGAGCCACTCCTGCGGCCCGCGCTCGCCGGCGCGCGCGGCGAGATCGGCGAGGAGCGCCATGTCGAGCACGAGCGGCGCGGCGAGGATCGAGTCGCGGCACTGGAAGTTGATCTTGATCTCCATCGGGTAGCCCATCCAGCCGAAGAGGTCGATCGCGTCCCAGCCCTCCTTGTTGTCGCCCCGGGGCGGGTAGTAGTGGATCGTGACCTTGTGCTCGATGTCCCCGTACAGCTCGGGGTGGCGGTCCTTGACCAGGATGGAGTCGAGCACGCTCTTCTTCGAGACCTCCTTGGTCTTGAAGCTGGCGGCGTCGTCGAGCACCTCGCCGTCGCGGTTGCCGAGGATGTTGGTCGAGAACCAGCCGGAGAGGCCGAGCATCCGCGCCCGCAGCATCGGGGCGATCGTGGTCTTCATGAGCGTCTGGCCGGTCTTGAAGTCCTTGCCGCCGGTCGGGACGCCCTGCTTCACCGCCAGCTCGTGGAGCGCGGGGGTCTCGGTGTTGAGGTTCGGCGCGCCGTTGAGGAACGGCAGCCGCGCCTTGAGCGCGGCGTAGCAGTAGATCATCGAGGGCGCGATCGTGGCGTCGTTCGCGTCGAGCGCCGCCTCGAACGCGGCCAGCGAGCGGTGCGCCGGCCCGGGCTCGCAGTACACCTCGGTCGAGCCCGTCCAGACGACCACGCCGCGGGCGCAGCCGTGCTTCTCGAGGAACCCGAGCATGTCGGCGACGAGCGCGTCCGCCTTCTGGCGGAGCGTGCCGGTCTTCACGTTCGGTCCGTCGAGCCGCTTGACCCACGCGCGATCGAAGACGGCCGGCATGGGCTTGATCGCGGAGAGCTCGGCCTGGATGGGATCGAGGTGGCGGCGATCGAGCACCTTCGCCCGGACGGCCGCCGCGTACGCGTCGTCGGGGATGGGATCCCAGCCGCCGAAGACGACGTCGTCGAGCTCGACCAGCGGCAGCGCGTCCCGCAGGCGCGGCCCCTCGTTCCCGTCCTCCTCGAGGATGTTCCCGAGCTGCGTCAGGGACCCGACCGGCGCGGCCAGCCGCTTGCGAACCGCGAGGGCCCCCGCGACGGCGGTCGTGGCGACGGCACCCATGCCCGGGAACAGCATCGCCAGCTTCTCGCCCTTGCGGAGTGGAGTGAGCCCTGGGTTCATGTGCGTGCCTCCGGCCCGAGTCGGGCCCTTGCGTAGCGGCCGTGCGAGGGGGTGCCCGGTCGTCCAGCAGACAGGCCGGGGTTCTACCGCAAGGGCGGGGGTGGCGAAAGGGTGACGAGCGCCGAAAACCCCCACGAGATCCTTGACCTGGCCCCACAGGTGATCCAAGGGCGCCGCCTTGCGGAGGATTTGATCCCGGGAGGGGTGCGGGCCTACGCTCGTGTTCGTGCTCGTCCTGGCGGCGCTCGTCCTGTCGCTCTCCACCTCCTCCGGAGCTTCGGGAGCGTCGCCGCCGGAGGCCGTGCTCCCTGCGGCGCTCTCCTCCGCACCCGCCGGTGGACCGCGTGCCGCGGCGGCCACCCGGCTCCTCGTCGGAGCGCCGTACGTCCTCTCGGCGCTCGGCGAGGGAGCCGGCCCTGACGCCGATCCCCGTTTCCGGCTCGACGCCTTCGACTGCCTCGGCTTCCTCGAGACGGCCATCGCGCTCGGCAGCAGCCGCTCGCTCGACGAGGCGGCGCGCGCCCTGGACGACATCCGCTACCAGGGCCCGCCCGCGCTGGGCGCGCGCAACCACGAGGTCCAGGCGCAGTGGCTCCCCGCCAACCTCGAGAAGGGGTGGATCGTCGAGCTGACGCGGCCGCTCGCGGGTGCGCGCGCGTTCGAGGTGCCGATCGAGTTCACGCCCGATCGCTGGCGGGCGCTCCGCGCCGCCGGGCGGGCGATCGACGGCCTGCCGGCCGCCCGGGAGCCCGTGGGGAGGTTCGAGCTCTGGGCGATCGCGCCCGAGGAGCTGGCCGCGCTCGGACCGCACATCCCGGAGGGAACCGCGGTCGTCGTGGTCCGGGCCGACGAGCCGGCGCGCACCACCCGCGTCTCGCACGTCGGGCTCGTCGTCGCCGGGCCGTCGGGCGAGCGCTCGATCCGGCACGCCACGACGTGGCCGCGGGACGGGTCCGGCCGCGTGGTCGAGGAGCCGCTCGCGGGGTTCGCCGCGCGGCAGCGCCGCGCGCGCCCCGGCTGGCCGCTCGTGGGCTTCGCGCTCTTCGGCTTGCCCGACGCGAGCGCCCGCGTGGCGGCGCTGCGCGCGTCCGATCCGACGTAGCCCCACACGTGGCAGACGGTCACGTGGTTGCTTCGCGCACCTCGTGTGCCGAAGTTCTTGCGCGAGGGGGTGGGGGGCGTGAGGGCGGCGTCGAGAAGGCGGCGGGGGGGGCGGGCGGGAGAGATCGCGGATCTCCCCGCCCGCCTCGCGCTCGGCGGGTCCATGCTCTTCCACGGGCTCCAGAAGCTGCGCGCGCCCGCGCAGAACGCGCCGTTCTTCGAGAGCCTGGGGTTCCGTCCGGGCCGGTCGTGGGCGTTCGCGACGGGCCTCGCCGAGACGTTCGCCGGCGCGGCGGCGGTGCTGGGGATCGCGACCCGTCCTGCGGCGTTGCTGGTGATCGCGACCCAGGCGGTCGCGATCTGGAAGGTCCACGCGCCGAAGGGCTACGAGAACATGAAGGGCGGCATGGAGTACAACCTGACGCTCGTCTCGATCGCGTCGGGGCTCCTGCTCGAGGGCCCGCGCCGGATCTCCGCGCTCCACGCCGCGCGGCAGGCGCGGTCGCGGCGCGGCTGGCGCGCGCTGCGCGCGCCGGGCCGGCTCGACCAGGCCCTGAACCTCATCCACTGACGCTGGACACCAGGCCCGAGGCCTGAGGCCCTGAGAGCTTTTGCAGGGTTCCGGCCGCCGGCATGCTAGTGTCCCCGGCCGTGGATCGCGCGAAGGTCTTGAAAGAGGTCCGGGGCTGGACGTTGACCATCCTCGCGGTGCTCGCGTTCCGGGCGTTCCTGTACGAGGCGGTCACCATCCCCACCGGCTCGATGATCCCGACGCTGCAGATCGGCGACTACGTGATCGTGGAGAAGTGGGCGTACGGCGCCCGCGTCCCGTTCACCCCCGGCGCGCAGCTCACCTGGTCTTCGCCGAAGCGCGGCGACGTGGTGGTGCTGCTCGCGCCCAGGGGCTCGCCGCACGACGACGACCTCATCAAGCGCGTCGTCGCCGTGGCCGGCGACACGGTGGAGATCCGGAACGGGCACCTCGTCGTGAACGGCACGCCCGTGCCCCGGGAGCAGGTCGCGGGCGCGGAGCGGTGCGCGTTCTGGACGAGGCGCCCCGAGGGCGAGTGGTACAGGGAGCCCTGCGACGACTTCGTCGAGGTGCTCGACCAGCACCGCTACCACACCTACTGCGCGCCGGCGCCGGAGCCCTGCGGCGACGTCCCCGGCGGCAGGGTGCCGGAGGGCACGGTCTGGCTCGCCGGCGATCACCGCGACAACTCCGCGGACAGCCGCCTCTTCGGGCCGCAGCCGGTGAGCCGCATCAAGGGGCGCGCCTGGGTCGCGCTCTTCTCGTGGGGGCCCGACGGCCTGCGCACCGATCGGCTCTTCCACCGCGTGAACCACTGACGGCGAGACGCGCGTGCTCGCTGGGCGGGATCGTGTCGGGCCGCGCGGTTCGGTCGTGCGGGAGTGACCCAGGGGACGTCGAGGTGACCGCGCGCGCGCGCCTGGCGGGGATCCTTCTCCGCGCGCGGCGCGCGGCGTATCCTCCACAGGTCGAAACCGACCCGGAGGTCCCATGTCCCGCACCACGAGATCCCTTCGGCGCGCCCTCGCGGGCGCCGGCGCCGCCCTGCTCACGGGCGTCCTCCTCCTCGGCCGCGCCAGCGCGGCCGGCCCCGCGCTCCCCGCGGGGATCCCGCCGCTGCCGCCGCCCTACAAGGACTGGCCGAAGGTCTCGAGCCCGATCCCCCTCGACGCCGCCCTGGAGGCGCGCATCAAGGAGATCGTCGCCGGGATGACGCTCGAGCAGAAGGTCGGGCAGATGACCCAGCCCGACGCGCTCCAGATCAGCCCGGAGAACGTGCGCAAGTACTACATCGGCACGGTGCTCGTGGGCGGGGACGGCTGGCCGCGCGGCGATCGCCGCGCCGACGCGGCCGCGTGGCGCGCCGTCGCCGACGAGCTCTGGGCGGCGTCGATGTCCACCGACGCCAAGGTCAAGATCCCGCTGCTCTGGGGCCTCGACGCCGTGCACGGCCTGGGGCGCATCCACGGCACGACGATCTTCCCGCACAACATCGGCCTCGGCGCCGCGCACGACCCCGCGCTCGTGCGCCGGATCGGGGCCGCGACCGCGCAGCAGATGCGGGTGACGGGCCAGGACTGGAACTTCGCGCCGTGCGTCGCGGTCCCGCGCGACGACCGGTGGGGCCGCACCTACGAGGGGTTCTCCGAGCACCCCGCCGTCACCCGCGCCTACGCGCAGGAGTACGTGGCGGGCCTCCAGAACCTGGGGGCGAAGCCGGAGCCGGCGAAGCCCTACGGGGCCATCGCCAGCGCGAAGCACTTCCTCGGCGACGGCGGCACGATCGACGGCGAGGACCAGGGGCTCAACGCCTCCACCGAGGCGGAGCTCATCAACGTCCACGCGCAGGGCTACGTCGGCGCCATCGCCGCGGGCGCGCAGACGATCATGGCCACCTTCAACAGCTGGATCCCCGCGCCGAAGCGCCCGCCGGACCGCGACCGGATCCGGGCCGCGAAGATCCACGGCTCGAAGTACCTCCTCACCGAGGTCCTCAAGGGGAAGATGGGGTTCGACGGCGTCGTCGTCGGCGACTGGAAGGCCCACGGGCAGCTCCCCGGCTGCACCAACGTCAGCTGCGCCGCGGCGATCAACGCGGGCGTGGACGTCTTCATGGTGGCGGACGAGTGGCGCGGGTTCTTCGAGGAGACCGTGGAGCTCGTGAAGGGCGGCGAGGTCCCGATGGCGCGCGTCGACGACGCGGTGTCCCGGATCCTGCGGGTGAAGCTGCGGATGGGCCTCTTCGACATGCCCAAGCCGTCGGCCCGGCCGTTCGCGACCGACGCCGCGCGCCTCGTGCACCACGCGCTCGCCGCCGAGGCCGTCCAGAAGTCGCTCGTGCTGCTCAAGAACGACCGGAAGACCCTGCCCTTGCCGCGGCGCGCGAAGGTGCTGGTGGTCGGCAAGAGCGCCGACAGCATCATGAACCAGACCGGCGGCTGGACCATCGAGTGGCAGGGGAAGAACAACCGGAACTCCGACTTCCCCGCGGGGACCACGGTGCTCGCCGGCATCCGGCGGGTCGTGGGGGAGGCGAACGTCACCTTCCAGGAGCGCGGCGACGCGGACGTCTCCAAGTTCGACGCCGTGATCGCGGTGATCGGCGAGACCCCGTACTCCGAGTTCTTCGGCGACCTCTCGTCCGGCCCGCTCAACCCGCGCGCGCCCGACACGATGGAGCACGCGAAGCTCCACCCCGAGGACCTCGCGGTGCTGGACCGCGTGCGCGGGAAGGGGAAGCCGGTGGTGACGGTGTTCCTCTCCGGCCGGCCGCTGCTCGCGAACAGGGAGCTCAACCGCTCCGACGCGTTCGTCGCCGCGTGGCTGCCCGGGACCGAGGGCGCGGCGATCGCGCCCATGCTGTTCCAGGGCCCGGACGGGAAGCCGGCCAGGGACTTCACCGGGAAGCTCTCGTACTCCTGGCCGAAGGTGGACTGCGTGCCCCAGAACGTGGGCGCCCCCGGGTACGACCCGCTGTTCCCGTTCGGCTACGGCCTCACCTACGCCGACGCGAGGGACCTGCCGGCCCTGCCGGAGCCCGCGTCCCGGCGGTGCGAGTGAGCGGACGCCGGGGGCGTCCGTCCGCGCCCGCGGGCGCGGACGGGCGCGCGGGCAGGTCAGTACTTGGCGTCCTCGAGCTCGATGAGCCGGTAGATCTCGGCGGCGTCCGGGGCCTTCAGGATCGACTCGCGGAAGGTCGCGTTCTTGAAGATCCGGCTGATCCGCGCGAGCGCCTTGAGGTGGGCGCCGGCCGAGTTCTCGGGGGCGAACAGCGCGAAGAACAGGTTGGTGGGGCGGCCGTCGATCGCCCGGAAGTCGATGCCCGCCGTCGAGCGCCCGAAGCTCGCGGACAGGGCGGGCAGGCCGGACACCTTCCCGTGGGGGATGGCCACCCCCTCCCCGATGCCCGTCGAGCCCAGCTTCTCGCGCTCGAGGAGCGTCTCCAGGAGCTTCCCGGCGTCCACCTTCTGGGCCTGGGCCAGCGGGCGGCAGAGCTCGGCGAGCACCGCCTGTCCGGTCCGCCCGGTCAGGTCGTGGATCACGCAGTCTGCCCGGAGGAACTCGACGATCTTCATGGCGGAACCGGCGTTAACACAGTTGGCAACGCGGGGGCAAGAACGCAAGGAACGAAACGGTGCCCGGCGGGGCGGCTGGGATGTGCCCTCCCGCCGGGCAGGTTCGAGCCCCGCGCGTCGCGCTTCAGACGCGCGCTTCGATGAGGCCGAAGTTCCCGTCGTCGCGCCGGTAGACGACGTTGATCGCGTCGTCGGCCGCGTTCTGGAAGACGTAGAAGTTCGCGTCGAGCAGGTCGAGCTGGAGCAGGGCCTCGTCCACGGACATCGGCTTCGCCTCGAACTTGGTGCTCTTCACCACGCGGTGGCTGGGCCGGTCGGGGTTGTCGAGCATGTCGAGGATGTCGTGGCGGAGCTCGACCGCCGCCGGCTCGACGTGGTTGCCGTTCGTCTTGAGGGTCTGGAGCTTCGACTTGTGCTTCTTGAGCTGCCGCTCGATCTTCTCGGCGGCGGCGTCGATGGAGGCGTACATGTCCTGCGACCGCGACGTGCCGCGCAGGAGGAAGCGGCCGGCCTTGACCGTGATCTCGGCGTGGTGGTCCAGGTTCTCCACGTGCAGCACCGCGTGCGCCTCGCTGGGCCGATCGATGTAGCGCTGCACGTGCTCGACGCGGTCGCGGACGTGGGCCTTCAGGGCTTCGGTGGGATCGAGATGCCGGAAGGTGATGTTCACCTGCATGAACCGCCTCCTTGGAAGCAGCGACGCGAAAATGCATCGGCCGCGGCCCGGCGGTCTCGAAGACCCGCCAGCTCCGCGGCCGATGCCGACGTTGCCGGGTGGCAACATTCGACTCTCATGATAGCCCAGCCCTCCGGCGATTCATCCCGGGGCCCCAGGTTCGGGTGGGGCCTTGACGGGGGTGGAGGTGGGACCTCCCCCGCCCGGCGGCGACCGCGGTCGCCTCCGGAGGGCGAGCGGGCTGGCGCTCGTCCCGGAGTGCGGCTATGGATCGAGGACCGGGGCGGGCGGTCTAGAAGTACTTCTTCCGCTTCGAGCTCGGCAGCAGCCCCAGCACCTCGCGGTACTTCGCGACGGTGCGGCGCGCGATCTCGATCCCCTGGCCCTTCAGCAGCTCGACGATCTTCTGGTCGGAGTGCGGCTTGCGGGGATCCTCGGCGGCCACGATCTGCTTGATGTGGTTCTTCACCGCCTCGCTGGCGATCTCGTCCCCGCCGGTCCGGTTGATCGCGGAGTTGAAGAAGAACTTGAGCTCGTAGATGCCCTGGGGCGTGTGGACGTACTTGTTGGTCGTGACGCGCGACACCGTGGACTCGTGCATGCCGATGTCCTCGGCCACGTCGCGCAGGATGAGCGGCCGGAGGTGGGCGATGCCCTTGTCGAGGAAGTCCTTCTGGAACTTCACGATGGACTCGGTCACCTTGAAGATCGTCCGCTGCCGCTGGTGGATGGAGCGGATGAGCCACACCGCGCTCCGCAGCCGCTCCTGGATGTACTCCTTCGCCTTGCCCGCCTCGCCGTTCTTGAGCGCGGCGCGGTACATCCCGCTGATGCGGAGCTTGGAGAGGCCGTCGTCGTTGAGGACGGTCACGTACTTGTCGCCCATCTTGTGGACGTAGACGTCGGGCGTGATGTACTGCGCGTCCTCGCTCGAGTAGGCGCGGCCCGGCTTGGGCTCGAGGCGGCTGATGACCTTGACCGCCTTCACCACCTCCTCGATCGACAGCTTCAGGTCCTTGGCGATCGCCTGGTAGTTCTTGGACTCGAGGTGCTTCAGGTGGCGCTCGATGATCGCCACGATCTCGGGCGTGTCGGCGTTCAGGTGCTTCACCTGAAGGAGCAGGCACTCGCGGAGATCGCGGGCGGCGACGCCGTTCGGGTCGAGCTCCTGGACCCGGTGCAGCACCTTCTCCGCGAACTCGATCCCCACGCCCGCCTCGAAGGAGACGCGCACGAGCGGATCGCGGGCCGACGACTCCTCGGCCTCGCCCTCGACCGGGGGCATCTTGAAGTAGCCGTCCTCGTCGAGGTTCCCGATGATGAGCATCGCCACGCGCCGCTCGTCGTCGGTGAAGGCCGAGAGGCGGAGCTGCCACTCGAGGTGGCCCTTCAGGTCTTCCTTGCGGGTGAGGGTGGCCTCGTAGCCGGGCAGCTCCTCGTCGGCGAGGCCGCGGTTCGACGGCGCGGTGTGGCCCTGGAGCTGGTAGTGGTCGAGGTACTGGTCCCAGTCGATCTCGTTCGCGCCCTCCTCGCCCTTCACCTCCTCGGCCCGCTCCGCCTCCTTCGGCTCCGGCTTCGCCTCGATGTCCGCCACCTCGGCCGGGCTCGCCCCGTCCTGCACCGGCTCCTCGTCCGGCTCGTCGGCGCCCTCGAGGACCGGGTTCTCGGTCATCTCGGTGCGGATGAGGTCCACGAGCTCCATCCGCGAGAGCTGCAGGAGCTTGATGGCCTGCTGCAGCTGGGGCGTCATCACCAGCTGCTGGGTCATCCGGAGGTGCTGCTTCAGCTCCAGGCTCATCGCGGCTCCATCCTGTTCTCGTGGACCTGGTGATCGTCGAGGCGGAACTTGTCGCCGAGGTAGACGGCGCGCGCCCGGGCGCTGCCGGCGATCTCCGCCGGCGTCCCCGCCTCGAGGATCGACCCGGCGGCGAGGATGTAGGCGCGGCCGCAGATTCCGAGCGCCTCGCGCACGTTGTGGTCGGTGACGAGCACGCCGATGCCGCGGTCCCGCAGCCCGCCGATGAGGCGCTGGAGCTCGCCCACGGCGATGGGATCCACGCCGGCGAACGGCTCGTCGAAGAGGATGTACTGGGGCCGCGAGAGGAGGCTGCGCGCCACCTCGGCGCGCCGCCGCTCGCCGCCGGAGAGCTGCTCGCCGAGCGACCCGGCCACCTTCTCGAGGCGGTACTCGGCGAGGAGCTCGTCGGCGCGCGCGTTCCGCTCGCGCTTGCTCCAGCCGAGCGCCTCGAGGATGCCGGTGAAGTTCTGGCGCACGGTGAGCTTGCGGAAGATCGACGCCTCCTGCGGCAGGTACCCGAGGCCGAGCTTCGCGCGGCGGTGCATCGGGAGCTTCGTGAGGTCGTGCGCGCCCAGCCAGACCCGCCCCGCGTCCGGGACCACGAGGCCGACCGTCATGTTGAAGGAGGTCGTCTTCCCGGCGCCGTTCGGCCCGAGGAGCCCGACCACCTCGCCCGGCGCGACCTCGAACGACACGCCGTCCACGACGCGGCGGCCGCCGTAGCTCTTCACGAGCTTCTCCGCGCGGAGGAGCGGCGCGCTCCCCCCATGCCGCTCCCGGCCCGATCCGGCGTCGAGAGTGCTCGGGGCCGGGAGGCTCACGGCTTCGCCCCCTTCGCCTTCTGGCGCTCCTGCGCCTCCTGCGTGAGCCGGTCCGCCTCGTCGCCCGCGATCGTGCCCTCGGGCGCGTCGACCACGACCTCGTCCGCGTCGAGGTCGTAGACGAGCAGCTTCCCGGTCCCGCGCACCGGGCCGATCTGGAACGCCGGCCTCCCCTCGCAGGTGAGCCGCGCCGCGGCCGCGTCGTAGAGCGCCTTCTCGCAGGTGACGACCTTGTCGCCCCGCTCGAACCGGACGTCGCCCTCGCAGGTGCTGCGCCGCACCTCGCCGCCCTCGTCGAGCAGCGCGCCGAGGCGCTTGCAGGTGAGGACCGCGTCACCCCGGGTGAAGCGGACGGGGTCGCCGGTGTACTCGACGAGCCGCTTCTGGATGTTGTAGCGGAACTGCTTCGCCGAGATGGTGACCGACCCGCCGCCGGCGGCGGGGAGCCGGGCGAGCGCGGGCGGCGCGGCCAGCGCCGCGGCGAGGGCCAGCGCGGCGATCATCGCGCGCCTCCGCGCGCCTGCGTCC
>JAEYOU010000404.1 GCA_023411405.1 Pseudomonadota bacterium
ACGGCACCTTCGTCCAGACCCACGCCGCGGACGCAGCCGGCAACCTCACCGCGTACTGGAACGAGGCCGGAACCGCGTGGGGATACGTCTACGACGCGCTCGGGAGGCTCCGGGAGGTGCAGCTCCCCGACGGGAAGGCGCACCGCGTGTCGTTCGACGGCCACGGCCGCGTCTCCCGGGTCGAGCGCGAGGGGATCGCCGTGATCGACTACGGGTATGAGCCCGTATCGGCACCGGCGCGTAGGGGGTGGCGCCGCGCTCGGAGACCACCTGGATGTTCTCCAGGCTCACGAAGCCACCATCGACGAGGTACTCGCGCGGCGTCTTTCGAGTCCGCCGCTCGATCTCGTCGAGCATCGGTACGAAGTGCGGCGGGTCCACCCCGCGGTTCGTGACCTCTGCTCTTCTCCATTGCGCGCCGACAGAACGAAGCGTGCCGCCGTCCTCGGCCCGGTCGACCGCGCCCTGCCGCGATATCCGCGGCTCCACGGCGACGGCGGAGCTCAACCCCGGCGGGCGCGGATCAGGTCTGGCGGCGCAGGGTGCCTCTCCTTGCTCGTGCGGCCCTGGGGGCGAGGTAGCGACGTCGAGCCGCTGGTGGACTGGAGCGTTACCGGCCTCCAGCGAGACGTGATCTAGACGGCAGTACGCGATTCGCGATCACCTGACGGTGCCGCGAATCGCGACAGCCGTTTAGGATGATCGCACGGGGCGTGCCGCCCCGCCGGCGGAGCCCTCGGGGCCCCACCCCTGCTGCGCGGGATTCTGCGCCGTGCTCGCCGCTTCGCGGCTGCGCGCGGCTGCCCCTCCCCCCAGCTTCGCTGGGGCCCCCCACTCCGCATCCCGGTCGACGCGTTCACGAATCACGATCGGTCGTCTAGTGGTGCTGCGCGGTGCGTAGCGGTACGGCTCCGGAGCTCTTCGCGCCACGGTGTCGAGTGAGTTCGCCAGGAGGTCGTTGGCCTAGCGAGTTCACGAGTAGCGCGGGCAATCTCTCGGGGTTGCTGCTTGCCGTTCGCGAGCGCACCGGCTGCAGACAAGGATGTCCGTAACCGTTCACGGCCGGGAACGCCCGTCAGCGTGATGGCAGGAGGGAGGGAGCGGACTGGTGGTGAAGCGTGGCTTCGCATGCGGCCGTGAGGCAGGCGAGGACGTGCCGCCGCTGCTGCCTCAGCGTGGCGACGACGGTGAGGATGCGCTCGACGAAGCGGCTGCCGTTCTCGCTGTCGGTGCCGAAGCTGATCTTCCTCCAGATGACCGCGCCGCGCAGGGCGCGTTCGGCCGCGTTGTTCGTTGGCTCAACGCCCGTGGCCAGCACGAAGGTGAAGAGAGCGGGCTCGTGCTTCAGGATCTGTTTGGCCATGCCCTCGGTCTTGGCGTCACCGCACACCGCGGCCTTGCGGAGGAGGCGGGCCACCGACCTCTCCACCTTCTTCATCTGGCGCTGGAACGTCGCGCGGGTGAGGGTCCCATCCCGGATGCGGTGCCAGCACCTAAACATGAGCCTCGCCTGGACGAGGAGCTTCTCGCCGATCTTGGCGCCCGCGCCGCCGCGCTCGACGAAGCTGCGGAAGTCGCGGACGAGGTGGGCCCAGCAAATCTGGCGCATCGCGCGCGGCTTCCACAGGTAGGCCGACCACCGGTCCACGATGAGAAAGCCGCCGAAGTCCTCGCCGAGCATCTCCTTGGCGACGGTGGCGCCGCGGCTGCGCGCGATCCTGAAGACCGTCACGGCGGCGGACACCGCGACCCACAGCCAGGCCCTGGCCTTGCGACCCTCGGCGGGAGCCTCGAACCAGCCGGTCTTGTCCTGGTGGACCACGTCCTGCTCGCGGAGGGCCTGCCGCGCCTCCTCAACGGGCTCGGCGACCGCCTTGCTGACGAACTGCTCCATCTTGGAGACCGAGCCGAGTGCGACCTCGATGCCGAAGAGGTCCGCGAGGATCTCCTTCACGGTGCGCTTCGGCATGCGGCACCGGCCCGAGAGAAGCGCGACGAGGCGGTGAGCCGCGGCCCGAAGGTGCCTGTGGGCACGCCCTCGGGCAGCTCCGCCCGGGTGCGAGCCCCACAGAGCAGCCGAGTTCGTGCAGCTCGTAGTCGGTGACGTACGGGCGGATCTCGGGGAGCTCGATCATCTGGTGGACGCGCGGGCTCGGGTCGCGGCCGTGCAGCTTCCGCCGGCATCGCCCGCAGCGTCCGGGATCACGGGGACGACCTCGTCCGGCTCGAGGCACTCGCGCTTGTGCTGCTTGTGGCCTGGCTGCCCGCCGCGGGCGCGGCCCGTCGGGTCCTTCGGTTGCCGCGGCGTGCCGGGTGGGTCGGCCGAGGGCGGCTGCGAGGAGTTCCGAGAGTTCTGGCCGAGGCGAGCCAGAAGCTCCGCGACCTGCACCTTCAGGGCGGCGACTTCCGCCTCCAACGTCGCGATGCGCGCGTCACGTGGATCCAGCTCCGGCACAGGGAGCGTAGATCACATCCTTCACGCTCTGTCGCTCCCCTCGCCCAAGGGATCGATCTCATGGGTCTTCTGGGCGTGAACGGTTACGGATGTCCTTGACGAGTGAAACGCGTTCCTGAGAACCTGGAAGCTAGAGGGGAACTCTCGAGCAGCGAGACCACGCGAACGCGGGTCGCCGGACCTTCCGTCCGGCTCTCGGATCCGTGAGAGCAGTGAAGTGTGTTGTCGCCACGAGCGACGGAGGGGCTCATCTTGCGTAATACATGCTCGTTCAGCGCGGTCTTGCTGGCGGCTCTCATGGTGGGATGCGGATTGGGCTCCGACGAAGCCCTTGAGGCGCCTCGGGATGCTGCCGCAACTCAAGCGGAGACGCTGGCGTGCGCCCAACAGGAGCTCACCGCGCCTGCGGGTACGTGCGGCGGACCCTGGCAGGTCAACCAGTACGTCAATCCCTGTTACAGGTATGCGCCGCACCGAGCGTGTGGCGTCTCGGTCCCCGGGACGAGCCCGTGCATCACGGGCTACGAGAGGTGCCGCGCGCAGGGGTTCGGCGTCGAGACCCACGTCGCCAAGAGCCGCATCGTGAAGGCCTGGACCACTGCCAGTTACTCGGGCCCCGTTGTCGTGCACAATAGCTGGCAGCAGGTCGGGTATCAGAGTTGCTCGGCGCCCGCGAATCCGGCGACGGGCGTGACGGACTCCGGGGGGACGAGCAGTCTCACAACGTACTGCTCGACGATGGGCGGCTTGGAGCTTCAAGTCGAGAAGTTGATGCGTGGCGACAACCTGCCGACCTACCCCGCGAACGCGGATCCTTGGGACGGGGGTGGTGTTCTCACCTCGCGGAGCTGCAACACCTGTTTCACTCCGGCCGGATGCTATGCCTCCTCGGGTTACTCTGCGACCAAGCTCGCGGCTTACGGTGGAACGCTCGCAGTGGCAAGCAATTATGACATGTGCGACATCACCGTGACCCGGTGGAAGGCGGACGCTAGGCCGCCCTGCAACCCGATCGCGGGTACCTGCCCCGACCCGTCGAAGGACTCCTTCTACTCCTGCCGCACGTCGGGCAACGGTGCCGATACTGCGGGCGCCTGCGGGACCACCGGAGCCCGCGTGCTCACCGGTTATGGGCTGCCTCGGCCCGTCAAGCCGACCGACTCCGATCCGAGCCGGATCGCCGAGCTTCAGCCCGTGTGCCTTACGGCGGACGACCTCGCTGGAACGATGGAGAAGTACGACCGGCTCAAGCAGACCTATGACAACGTCGACGCGCTCGCCTCCGACGCCACGGCTCGGCAGGCGCTCCGTGACATCACGGTGAAGAAGCTCAAGCTCCTGCTTGAGCTGAAGGGGCACGAGATCAGCGATCCGAGCGCCATCGACTTCATTTTCGGGCTGTACACGGCCCACCCGGATGCGCAGTCCACGTGTGGGGAGAACTGGTCTCCACCCGGTGCGCGCCACGCGCCCCTGGACGCGTCGCTCCAGGCCTGCCAGCGTGCCCTGGTCTATCCCTCGACCGACGAGCTGAACGCCTCGGCGGCCAAGGTTCGGGACTATTGTGTCGACGCGGGGCAGGCCGTGGCGCTTCCGTCGAGCGACCCCGACCGTGCGGCGTACCTGACCAAGTTCACGGAGGTCATGTTGCCGTACCTGACGAAGGTCCAGTCGGTCGAGCTCGCGGCGGTGGGGGACGCCGCGGTCAACACCGAGCTGCAGAAGCGGCTTCAGATCGTCGGAAAGTGGTACGGCTACGTGCGCGATGGATACTACTCGAACCCGCCCGACATCTGGTCGGACGTGAGCCGGGTCGTGGCGGCGACATGGAAGGGCGCCTATCGGACCGAGTATAAGCGGCTCGAGGCGGTTGGCTCCGTTCCGCCGCCAGGCGGCGCAACCAGCGCCGACCTCAAGCTGTTTGGGGTCGCTTCCCTCGCCCGTGACCGCGAGATGCTGCGCGCCCTGTTCAGCGACTACACGAACGGCGAACCGCCGCTGACCACGGTGCCGGCGCTGCTCTTCATCGCCGATGCGCTCAAGGCCATCGAGGAGCGGCTCGGAGCCATCAGCCCGTACCACGACTTCGCGTGCAGCTACATGCGCTGCGAGAACGGTCTCCAGAAGACCGAGATGTACGAGATGTACCGGCTCATCGCGAACCTCGATGACGCGGACTCGTTCAGCGCCGCGCTCGCCGAGGCGAAGGCGGCCCATTTGACTGACTCGCGGCTGTTCAGCTCCAACTGGACGAACGCCTACGCCCCGCTCTGGACCAAGATCGACTCCGGTCTGGCGAAGGTCGTCCCGAGCGCGGTCCTCGACCTCGGCTTTCCCGAACCTTACGAGCCGGCGATGGTTCGCGAGTACTCGCCTCGGGTGCTGGCCCCGCTCGCGGGCTTCGCGAGCGTGCTGCGGGAGGCCCGCACCCGCGCAGACAACTACCTCGGTGTCGGGCAGTTCGCTTCCCGGCCCCGGTCACTGCCGACCGCGGTCCTGTCGAGCCAGCTCGCGGTGGGGGAGGCAAACTTTAGAGACGCGGCGGCATCACTCGCCAGCGCGATCCAGGTGTACCGCAGCGAGCAGGCTGGGCACGTTCGCGACCTGATCGGCCAGATCGCCAACGGCCAGGAGGCTGCCGATCTCCAGACGCGTAAGCAAGAGCTCGAGAACCGGCTGGAAGACCTGCACAACGATCTGCGAGGGGTGAACACTGCCGCGCGCATGGACGAGCACCGCTTCGCGGACGTCGGCTCGCGGCTCGAGGCCCTAACTACATCTCTGCGCGACGTCAACATCGGGTCGACGCCGATCGGGCCCATCAGCTTCCGAGGCCGGGACGGGCGCTTCGCCGCGCTCAACGTGGGCGACATCCGGTCCGTCGCCAAGATGGATGTTCCTGCCGCGCCCGTTCCGCCCGGTAGTCCTGCGTTGCCGGAGGGCGTCGTCGTCCGGGTCCAGCCAGGAGCGGTCCTGGTGTTCAGGCCCACAGGTACCTATCAGCCCACGTGTGCGCTCACCGATCCGAATCGCTGCCTGGGAGTACCGACCGGTAGGTTGCTCGTCACGGACGTCAACCCGGAGTACGATTTCGACGACCGCCGGCTGAAGGCACCGGGATGGATTGACTTCAAGCCGCTCTGCGGGATGGGGGACCAGCTCCACTCGGTGGAGTCGGGCTCCATGGGGTTCACGTGGAGCATGGCGGGGAGCGCCCAGACCGCGGGGATGGTGAACGAGACATTCACGGTCGAGAACGAATTCAGCGTGAAGTCGTGCGGGGGAGGCGGCTTCATGATCGGGTCCGCCGAGGTCTGCGGGCGGTACTCCGAAAGCAGAAGCGACAGCGAGACAGACCAGAAGAGGTGGGACAGCACCTTCAGCGCGAGCTTCTCGCAGGGACTGCGCCTCGATAACACGCCGTTCCCGCAGTATCCAGTCGGAGCGGTGCTGGCGGTCTTGGTGAAGCCCGACGGATACCGGGTTCCCGAGGAGGTGATCGACATCGCCGTGGTGCAGCAGCCCGAGGGCTCGATCGCAGTCTCGAAGGAGGCTGACCTTTACCTCGTCGTGAACGACCGTCAATGCACCACGGCCGCCACCGACAAGGAGCTCGGAGTCTCGATCACCTGGATGAAGCCCGCGAGTGACGTCGCCCGCCAGATCGCTTCCGCGATGGAGCGGATCGGCGGACACTTCGACGAGTTCGAGGCAGAGATCATCGATCAAGGCCAGCTCCTGTCCACGCAGGCCAGCGATCTCAAGAGCTACGCCTGGAACACGCTCGAGACGGAGTGTGGCCACTGCCATCCGGCCGCGCTGCCCTCCCTGCTCCGCGGGTTCTTCGAGAGCTGGGTAGAGAAGGAGATTCGGGGCATCGAGCGGGCGGTGCTGCGCAGGGCGCTGCAGCGTCAGATCCGCGACGCGGCTTTGCAGGAGACGGCCATCGTCCAGGATCTCGACGCGTACGCTCAGAAGGGCCGGTACGTCGATCTTCTGCCGCGCTTGTCGATCCGCAACCTCGAGTACGAGAACAAGCGGCTCGCGGACGCGCTCGCCAATCTCCTGGTCCAGTCGGCCATCGTCGCGCCCACGGTGTACCTGTGGTACCCGGAGGTTCTGCAGGAGCCTATCCAGCGGACCAGGGGCCTCCTGGCGCTCGACTGGGTGTCAGTGGAGCTCGGGGGTTCGAACTCCGCGTCCAGTCCCGATCCGACGACGCTCGCCGGTGCTGTGAACCTGGCGGTGACGGAGATCCTCGGCAAGCTCGCCGCGGCGCACGGGGAGACGGGCAACACCGTCATCATGCCGGTCGTCGTCCGGTTCCCCAACCCCCGGCACGCGACGCAGCATGGACCGGTTCCGCCGCCGCCCGTGCCCGCGGGAGTGCAGGATCCAATCCGGCTGTACCAGATCTGGGACGCGCTGGTCGCTGGCCGGCACGCGTGGTCCACGGGGGCCGTCGGTCCGCAGATCGTGTTCGACCTCCGGCCCACCGACATCTACGACTCAGGACCCGCCGACGGGAAGCTCCACTGCTCGATCATGTCTCCGACGATCCGTCGCATGGCCTTCTATCTCGCCACGCGGAGCGAGTCGAAGGGCGTCTGGAACGGTCAGGGCGGCACTCACCCCGCGGGCACCGTGAGCAGCTACATGACGTTCGCGGGGCCATTCGGCCTGGAGCTGTTCGACTTTAGGAACGCGGACTTCCGGGAGACGCCGCAGTTCAAGCCGTACTTCGGGCTCCAGTCGGACTGGTGGCACACGTACACCGAGTACAAGACGAGGGACGCAGACCTACTCGCACTTTCGGCGATGGGGGTCTCGCCGTTCGCCCTCTTCAAGATCAACTCGCTCGGATACTACGGCGATCCCGCCTGGAGACCGGACGTCGACCCGAACCCGTTCCTCTACAGCGAACCACTCGACGATCGCACCACGGAGTTCTTCGTGGTGATGGAGGTCGAGGGGCGCAGGTACGGGCCGTGGGTGACCGGAGTGCCGAGCTGCGAGAGGTAGCCTGACAGCTTGGGACCGGTGCTTGGGTGGTCCCGCCGCCCGAGCACCGGTCCGCGCGGCCTTCAAACCCTGAACGCAGCTTTCTACATCGTCACCGCTGGACTGAGGTTGACCATGCTCAGGTACGTGCGCCTCGGCGTGTGCTTCTGCGCGTTGCTGTCCGCTTCGAGTGCCCCGCTCGCCCAGACGTCGACCTCGCTGGACGCGAAGGTGCAGGCGCCGGACATCACGGCGCCGCAGCGCGGCTCGGTGGTCGGGCAGCTATCGAAGACGGTGTTCGGCCCCGGAGACATGACGCGCGGAACGTATACGTTGCCGTCGCCGCTGCAGGTGCCGCAAGACCGGGGTGCGCTGCTGGCGCAGATATTCCCGACCTACTCGCCGGAGAACGGGATGAGCGAATGGGGGCTGGGGTGGGGGACCGCGCTGACGGTGCAACGCTCGAAGGTGGCGGGGCACGTCGACTACACCGCGAGCGACGAGCTGACCGGTCCGTGGGGTCGGATGGTGAAGGGGGCGGACGGGCACTGGTACCCCGTGGGGCTGTCGCAGCTCGTGCGCCTCGTGTGGAGCGGCGGGGACACCATGGTGGCGCATCTTCCGGACGGGACGCAGATGACGTTCGGTGGGGTGGCGCGGGTGACGAACGCGCAGGGGACGTACGCGTGGGCGCTGACCGACGTGGTGACGGTGACGGGGCGCCGGACGGCGCTGACGTGGATGAAGAACACGAGCGGGCGGCTGTTCCTGTCGAGCGCTTCGTACGGTGGCGTCGGGACGGCGTACCAGTACCGGGTCGATCTGGCGCACGAGAGCCTGCCGGTGCCGTTCACGGACTACCGGTCCCGGTACGCGCTTACTCTGGATAGGCGGGTGAAGACGGTGACCGTTCGCGCAAGGCACGCGGCGACGGGAGCATTCGAGGAACGGTGGCGCTACGACCTCGGGTACACGGATGAAGGGCTGGGGCCGGCGAGCTATCTGTCGCTCGTGCAGCAGGTGTACCGGGGCGGGGAGACGCCGCCGCCGACGAGCTACACGTACAACCTTGCGAAGGACCGGCTCGGGGCGACGACGCTGGAACCGTCGACGCGCCTTGCGACGCTGTTCTCGGCGTTCGGGTCGGACGTGATCCAGCCGAGCCGGAGCGTGCCGCTGGACCTGGACCAGGACGGGCGGATCGATCTGGAGCACAACACGGAGTTCAAGCTGCTCCGCCAGACGGAGACGGGGTTCGCCGTCGAGCCACTGCCGCTGGCCCCTCCAGGTGTCTTCGCGCGGTGCCGGAAGCCCGCGAACGATCTGAACGCCCCGCGGACCCTGGTCGAGATGCTGGGGAACGGGGCGGTGCACGTCGTCGATCTCATGGGAGATGGCTACAAGACCTCGACGCTGTTCACGGTTTGTGAGCGGGACGGGAAGAAGGTGGGCGGGGGGACGTGGCTGAGCGGAGACTGGGTGCCCGGGCCGACGATCCGGCTGGTCGACGTGAACGGGGATCACAAGCCGGACCTGGTGAAGTTGCTCGCGGGGGAGTACCGGGTCCTGCTGAACACGAGCACGACGGCGAGCAACGGGGCGACGACCTACTCGTTCGGCCCGCAGAAACGGGTCCTGATCGGGCCGGTGATCACGCCAGACACGATGTGGGTTCACGACGTGAACGGCGATGGGATCGCAGATCTCGTTGCGCGGACGGCCACGTCGATCGTGGTCTGGTACGGCAAGGGGAATGGGGACTGGGAAACGATTGGGAAGGCGTACGCGATCTACACGGCCCAGGCGCAGATCACGGGTCTGCGGGATTATGCGTTCACGTTCGCCGACGCGAACCGAGATGGTCTGACGGACCTGATCCTGTCGAGAGCGGTGGGGAACGCGACGTCGCTCTACGTGAACCGAGGGCCGTACTTCCAGGAGGTGCAGACGCCGGGCCTTCGGCTGGTGAGCTCGACGATGTCGAAGCCGGTGGTTGCGGGGCTCGGCGGCACCGGCAACCTGGAGGTTTGGTTCGGGGCGAGCGGGCAGGCGTACGTCGTCGAGCTGGAGCGTCCGGGGACGGGGCTCATGGCGAGCGCCGACGATGGCAAGGGGACGGTGCTGGGGTTCGAGTACGACCGGTCGAAGCCGTCACCCGGAGGTCGCCAGAGACAGGCGGTGCTGTCGCGGCTCGCGGTGCAATCGACGGGCTACGGGGACAACGCATTCGAGTACGGGTACGAGCACCCGGTGTTGCACACGGCGGGGCAATTCCTGGTTGGGTACGGCCGCGTGGAGCGGCGAGACGGGCAGGTGGCGGAGCTGGGCCAGCCGCTCTCGACGAGCTGGACGGAGTTCCTTAACGGAGACACGTTCGCAGCGCTGCCGTGGAGGACGGGGCTCACGGACGCCTACGTGCCCGGGCTCGAGAAGTACACGGAGAAGACCTACACGGACGAAACGTTCCAGGGACTTCCGTGGAAGCGGTTGTTCTACGAGGAAGCCGGGTGGACAAGCACCGACCCGGCGCAGCCTGCGTTCGCCATGAGCGAGAAGACGACGTTCGTCTCGTACGAGCGAGACGAGTACTGCCCGCACGTGATCACGAAGGAGACCGACGCTGGACTCCTGCAGCAGGTGAAGCGGTACGCGAGCCTGCCGGCCTTCGCCCGGAGCCTGGCGTGCATCGAGGAGGACGTCGCGGTGTCCGGGACCCACGCGGACTCCGCGTACGACTTCTCGTACGCGACGTTCGTGGCGCACAACTCGGCCGGCCAGGTCACGCAGGTCACGAGCCTGGCCGACAGCGATCTCTGGGTGCTGCAAGACGCCTCGTACGACGGGCTGTGGCGCCTGGAGACGGTGTCCTCGCCGGGCAAGGGCACGACCACCGTGTCCTACGATCCCGTGACCGGGCTCCTGGCCTCGGTCACCGCCCCCACCGGCGTGGTGGTGACCGCGCTCGAGCGCGATCCGGTCACCGATGCCCTGGAGCGGCTCCGCACCGACCGCGGCGCGCTCGTCCACGACCAGTGGTTCCGGTACGACGGGCAGGAGCGGCTGGCGCGCGCGTGGGACTCGATCGGCTCCGGCAACGAGTTCAACCCCGATCTCACGCTCTTCTATCGCTACGCGACCGCGACCACGCCCGCCTCCATCACGGCCACGACGCTCGTCAGCGCGCCGTCGAGCGTGAGGACGGCGATGGACCTCCTGACCGCGAAGGGGGAGGCGATCGGGGCAGCAGCGCTGATCCCCGAGGGCTGGGCGATGGGGCGGATCACGTACCGCGACCCGTCGGCGGGGGAGGCGACGAGCTTCAAGCAGAACACGTTCGCGCCGAGCGTGGATCCGGGGCTCCTCACGATCCCTGCGCTGTTCGACGGAGCCGACTGGGTGACGTTCGGCCAGGCGGGCGAACTCGGCGCCGGCAACGCCACGACCCGGATTCACGCCGACGTCCAGCGGCACGTGGCCGAGACGCTCGGGATCGATCAGCAACGGCTCGTCCGAGCGACCACCGAGAACGGCACCTTCGTCCAGACCCACGCCGCGGACGCAGCCGGCAACCTCACCGCGTACTGGAACGAGGCCGGAACCGCGTGGGGATACGTCTACGACGCGCTCGGGAGGCTCCGGGAGGTG
>JAEYOU010000471.1 GCA_023411405.1 Pseudomonadota bacterium
GCTCCCAGGCGATCGACTTGTACATGTCGGTCACGTTGCCGGTGGAGAGCGGGACGTACAGGACGCGGAAGAGGCCGGAGTGGAGCGAGGTGGCCACCTTGCGGCAGATGGTGGTCTTGCCGGAGCCCGGCTCGCCGGTGATGAGGCCGATGCCGCGCAGGTCGAGGAGGTGGCGCAGCCGCGCCTCCAGCTCCTTCGCGGCGGCGGAGTCGAAGAGGTCCTCCGGGGCGAGGCCCTTCTCGAAGGGGTGACGGGCGAGGCCGAAGTGCTTGCGGTACACGGTCAGTCCTCCTTCGCGTCGAGGTCGGCGAGGCGGAGACCGGCCGGCTGGTCGCGCTTCACGAAGCAGTTGGCGTGGACGTCGACGAGCCTCGCGTCGCCGGTCCGCTCGCCCTTGGCCCACACCTGCATCGACCGGCCGGGCCTCGTGGGATCGAAGCGGAGCGTGACGGCTTCGCCGACGAGCGCGGCGTCCACCTCGTAGACGGCGCCGTCGAGGCTCACGGTCCGGTCGCGGGCCACCTTGCGCTTCGCCTCCTGGAGGAAGAGATCGTCGATGTCCGCGCCGAGGTAGCGGACCTCGTCGGCCAGCGCCGCCCAGCGGTCGAGCGGGGTCGCGCCCTCGAGGCCGCGGTGCGGGGAGCGGTGGTACTCGCCCTCGACGAAGGCCCAGAGCCTGCGATTCAGGGCGTCGAGGCTCGCGAGATCGGCGGGCTGGAGCAGCGGGAAGAGCTGCATCCGCACGGTCCGAAACCAGCGCTCCATCTTCCCCTTCGCCTCCGGGTGGTACGCGCGGGCGTGGATGAGCGTCACGCCGAGCTTGGCGCAGACGAGCGCGAGCTGGTGGGAGCGGAAGGCGGCGCCGTTGTCGACGAAGAGGCGGCGCGGAGCGCCGCGGCGGAGCACCGCCTCCTTGAGCACCGGCAGGTACGCGGCGGTGTTCTCGGAGAGGGCGAACGCCGTGTAGGGGACCACCCGCGTCGCGTCGTCGATGAAGGCGATGAGGTAGGTCTTGCGCTTTCGCCCCTCGGTGAAGACCGAGGGTCCGTGCATCACGTCGCTCATCCAGAGATCGCCGGCCTTCTCGAAGGCGAAGCGGCGGTGGTCCTTGCCGGTGGGCGCCCCCTTCGGCCGCTTCATGAGCCCGGCGCGGGAGAGGAGGCGGTGGACCGTGCTCGGCGCGAGGACCACGCTCTCGGGTACCTTGCCGGTGGCGAGCGCCTCCTTGATCACGAGCTGGACGGAGAGCTCGGCGTTCTCGTCCTTGATCGCGACGAGGAGATCGCTCACCTCCCGCGGCAGCGCGCGCGACTGGCCGTGGTCGCCGCGCACCTTGGGGCGCAGCCCGTCCAGCCCGGTCTTGCGGTAGGCCTTGAGCCAGTCCCGGATCGTCTCGGCCGCGACGCGCGATCGCGGCGAGCCCGGGATGCGGTAGTCGATCTCGGCCTTCTCCCGCAGCCGAGCGGTGAGCCCCGTCGACCCGGGCGGAAGGTGCACGAGGTCCCCGATCACCCCGAAGCGGAACAGGGCGACCTCGTCGAGCTTCTTCTTCACGTCATCGTTCACGGTCGGTCTCCTTGGCAGCGCCCCTGGATCGGGGCGGTCCGAGGAGCTACCGCGCCCCGGACGGCGGGTCCGGCCCCGGGTCGTGTTGGAGCGCGGTGGCGCGTGGACGCCGCCGCGCAGGCCGG
Source organism: Pseudomonadota bacterium (assembly GCA_023411405.1). Lineage (GTDB taxonomy): Bacteria > Myxococcota > Myxococcia > Myxococcales > Anaeromyxobacteraceae > Anaeromyxobacter. The sequence goes on from JAEYOU010000471.1 coordinate 1,692, forward strand.
GGACCGAAACCGAGCGGCGGGGGCAGCACGCCCAGGTGTTCGGCGGCCAGCTCGCGCAGGCACACCAGGGCCGCCTCGGTCCCGAGGGCCGAGCGGATCGAGGTGACGGTGGGCTCACGACCAGCGAGGAGTCCGGGCAGGAGGCCGATGACGGCGGCGAGACCGGCGTGGACCAGCCGGACGCGGCGCCGCACCCACCGCACCGCGCCCGGGAGCTCCACCTCCGGCCGCAGCGCCTCGCTGGCAGCTTCGCGGGTACCGACCTCGGCGGCGGCGACCACCGCCTCCGCCTCGGCCAGCGTTCCCGTGAGCCCAGCGCAGAGGAAGTCCGGTAGCAGGCTGAAGGTGACCCTGGCCGTGGGGCAGCGGTCTCGAGCGATTCGGCAGCCCGGCGGCGAGACCCGGGCGTACGCCCCGTGCCCCGCGAACCCGCAGCCGCCCTCCGGGTGCAGCGGGCAGCGTTCCAACCTTGCGAAGCGCCACGCCTCCTGCTTAACGTACTCCTCGCTGGTGAGCCCGGTCGTGAGCCGAACTTGCACCAGCCACGCCCGCACGGCGCCAACCGTGGCGGGCATTTTCCTGTCGGGCGCCGGGCCCCATGCCCGGCGCGGGCCGGCAGGGTCACCCGGAGTGCGGTGCTGGGGAAGTCTCCGGTCAGCCGATCACCGCACTGCGCCACCAGCGGTGACGGCGGGCCGGGGGATCAGACCGAACAGGATCGGGCGGTGGACCGCGGAACTACGCGGGAGACGACAGTTGTTCGCGCCCAGCTTCTCCCGCCGGAGTTCACCCTCCGCGAGGTTGTTGTCGAGTCGCAGGAGGCCGTCGTCGAGAAAGCGGGTGAGGTGGGTCCGGTGGTTCGCGACGTAGTTCATCGCCTTGGCGATGGGGGCGTCGTCCTCGACCTTGGGCCGCTCGGCGTCGATCCACGCGTAGAGCTTGTCGATGACCGGCGCCGCGTCGGCCCCGCGGCGCGCACCGTCGGTCACGCCGGTCTTGGGATCAGTGGCGAGGAGGTGCGCGTCGTAGAGCAGGCCGATAAAGCCGATGAGGACGAGCGCGCGCGGCTCGTCGGAGGAGAGGGCGTCGAAAGCCTTCCTCCGCGCGTGGGCCCAACAGCCGACCTCCGTGATCGCCGCCTCGCGCCGGTAGAGCTCGTGGTAGACGGCGGAGGCGTCGGCGAGCACGTACCCCTTGAAACCCTTGAGCAGCTCGGCGGGGACGAGCCCGTCGTGCGTCTTTGTGAAGCGGAAGAGGACGTGATCGCGCTCGGCGACGACCACCCAGAAGTGGTTCCGCCGGCACTGCTCCTTGGCGAGCACCAGTACGCCAGTGGCGTCGATGCAGACCCACCGTGCGTGGGCCCGAGCGTCCCCCCACATCGCGTCGACGATCCGCACCAGCAGCGCGACCGAGCCCTGGACGAAGCCGCACAGGGTCGAGCGCGAGAGGCGCAGTCCTTCGCGGCGAAAGATCCTCTCCTGCCGGTGGAGCGGGAGATGATCGCCGTACTTCTGGACGAGCACGTGGGCGAGCAGGCCCGGGCCGGCGATGCCGCGCGCGATCGGGCGGTCGGGCAGATCCGCGATGACGATGGAGCTGCGCCCTCGCGCGGCCAGCGAGGTACACGCGGCGGCGGCGGGAGCAGCGGCGACGCCCTCCGGCAGCTTGTACTTGGGCCGGACGACCCGCACGCGGACGAGCGATGCGGGGCGGCGGTCGATGTGCTCGGCGACCTCCTCGCCGATCCGCACCAGGGCCTCACCGCCCGGGAGGAGTCGCTCGGGTGGCTCGATGACGATCTCCTCGACCGGGAGATCCTCGATGGAGAGATCGCGGCGGCCGTGCGGCGTGGGCGGCTTCTTCTCCGCCTTGCGGCGGGCGACCTCGACCTGGGCGCGCTCGCGCAGCTTGGAGAGCTCCGTCTCCACCGCCTGGACCTCGGCGAGGCCGCCGCCACGCGCCCGCTCCAGCGCCGCCAGCACGGGCGCGAAGGCGAGCTGGACCTGGGCCGGGTCCACCGTCTCCGCCTTCTTGCCGAAGAGCTGGCGCTTGAGCCGCTCCAGCTCGTAGGTGACGAGCAGGTACAGCTTCTTGAACTCGTTCCGCTCGTGCTCGGCCTTCTCGGCGCGAGCCCGCAGCGCATCGCGCTCTGCCGCCAGGGCGGCGTTCTGCTCGCGGAGGCGGGCGAGCTCGGCGAGGGCGGCGGCGTCACTCACGCACTCGCGTAGTTACTATCGGTTCATCCGGCGCGCAATGCGGCATCGCGCGCCCGTCGCGCAATCTCTTGGGGGCTGGCCTTCGACGCCGGTAGCTGCACGCCCTCGAGGATCGCCGCCATCTCCACCGGATCCACCGTCACGCTGCGCGCACCCGGCACCGCGTCCGGCATGCGAAAGAAGCCGCGGTCGAGCGCCTTGTAGAGCAGGCAGAACCCCGTCCGGTCGTGCCAGAGCAGCTTCAGCTTGTCCTTGCGCTTGTTGGTGAAGACGAAGAGCGCGCCGCTCGCCGGGTCCTGCGCGAGCTGCTCCCGCGCCGCCTCCGCCAGCCCGACGAAGCCGCGCCGCATGTCCACCGGCGCCGCCGCCGCGAAGATCCTCACGCCCGCCGGGATCACGGCCGCGCCTCCTCGAGCACCACGACCAGCCGTGCCAGCTCGGCCGCGTCGAACCCCACCGCCACTCGCACTCGCCGCCCCGACCGCAGCTCGACCTCGAACTGCTGCGCCGGGGCCGGCGGCCCCACGGCCTCCGCCCTCAGCTCGACGAACCGGACCGGGGAGACCGCCGCGGCAGTGCGCTTGCCGCCACGCCGCTCTTGCCCGAGCTTCCACTTCCAGAACGAGAGAGACCCCGCCTTCAGTCCCTCCCTCTCGGCGAACTTCCGCAGGCTCAGCCCGCTCCGCTCCTGCCGCCGAACCCGCTCCGCCCACTGCTCCGCCGCACTCGCCATCCGCGTCCTCCTTGCGGATGACGAACTACCTCACCGCCTCGCTCACCGCATCGACGCGGTCCGCCGGACGGGTACGTAGTACCTCCGCGAGGTCCGGCCGAGCCTGGCCATGGAGCCCGACGACGGCTTCCTGTTCCTCTCCGGCGATGGCCTACCGCTCACGCATCCGGCCCCGGAGCTGGAGCGGAAGGCGCACGCCGAGCACCACCAAGACGGACCCGACATGGACCCCGCGGACGTGCTCGCGGCGCTCGACGAGGATGCCGACGAGAACGGGGAGAACGGCTGACCACCCTGGCCGGGACGGGTGCCAGGCTGGGGCACCGCGAACTAGAATGGGGCACCACGCGGGCGCTCAAGGCACACGTCAGAGGTGGACGGCTCGTTCTCGACGAGCCCACCGACCTGCCGGAGGGCAGCGAGGTCGAACTCGTCACGTCCGACGACGACTTCGACCCCGAGGAGCGCGCCCGGCTCGACGCCGCCCTGGAGCGCAGCATGGCCCAGGCGAAGGCCGGTCAGTTCGTGGACGGCGACGCGGTGATGAAGAAGCTCCTCGCCCGGTGATAAGGCTCCTCTTCACGCCGGAGGCCGAGCACCAGGCGAGCAAGATGGACGCCTGGTGGCGGGAGCACCGCCCCGGCGCGCGCGACCTGCTCGCGAGACCCGACCAGGTGGCCCAGTTTCGGCGCCAGCGGCCAGAGCTCACGAGCGCACTCCCGTTCGCTGTGACCATATGCGCCGAATCGAGTTGCCAGCAGCAGGTCGTGCGCAGCGCCATGAGCGTCACGACCCGGACGAGCGGGTACCCGCTCGTCCCTCGCTCGCCGCCGGCGCTCTGCCGATCACCCGTTCCTCTGCACCGCCCCCCGCACGAGCGCCCGGAACGCCCTCTCGTCGAGCGCATCGCCCTCGTGAAGATCGATCGCGCGCCGGGCGTTCCCCTCGAGGCTCGCGTTGAAGAGGCCGGACGGGTCCTCCAGCGACGCGCCCTTGAAGAAGGTCAGCTTCAAGACGGCCTTGTAGGTCTCGCCGGTGCAGATCGGCCCGCGGTGCGACCAGACCGGGACCCCTCTCCACTTCCACTCCTCGACGACGTCAGGGACGGCCTCCCGGATGAGCGCGCGGATCCGGGCGAGCGTCTCGCCCCGCCAGTCGCCGAGCTCCTCGATGCGCGCGTCGATGAGCGCGGAGGGAGACTCCACCTGCCCTACGGCGCCGCTCGCCTTCACGCTCCTGCCGGCGGTCGATCGTCCGCGCGTGCGGGCGGTCCCTTTCGAGCTGCCGGTGGGCCTGGGACCGGCCCGGGACGAACGCCGGGTCGTCTTCGTGGTCGCCTTCGCCTTCGTCTTCCTGGGCATGCGCTCCACCTCGCCTCTCGGCTACGAGCTGGTCACCTCGAACACGTGTCGGCCCCACGGCGGGAGGTCCAGGTAGAGCCCGTTCGCCCCGAGCTCGCCGGCGTCCCGCACGTACCGCGCCTCTCCGAGCAGGTCCTCGAGGACGACCTCGCCGCGGAGCTCCGCGAACGGGACCTGCGTCCAGCACTGCGCCTGCGTCGGACCGTAGTTGACGGCGACGAGCAGCCGGCGGCCCTCACCGGCGTCCCACGCCATCACCACGAGCCGTTCCCAGCTCGGGTTCTCGGACCACGCGGGACGGCACGCGCAGAGCTGCCACCGCCCGACGTGCGCCTCCTCGCGGGCGAGCAGGGCGAGGAGCCGCTCGTGGAACTCCCGGAGCGCGCGGTCGGGCGGCTCGTCCGGACGGCGGCCGAGGTGCATCGAGGCGTGGACCTTTCGCCCCTCGAGCTGGCCCTCGTGGAAGAACCGCAGCCCCGGCGCGAGGAAGGCGATCACCGCCGCCGACCGCTCCTGCTCCGGGCCGAACACCGCCGCGGCGCGCGGCTCGTCGTGGTTCTCGAGGAACCGCGCGCACCGGTCCTGGAACGCGGGATCGGCCTGGAGGTGCTCCCGCACGGCGCGGGCGTCGCCGTTGCGGAGCCGATCGTAGAGCCGCTTGTCGTAGGTGAAGTCGAACCCCTGCTGCTGGAGCGTCCACTCGAGGTCCCAGTACACCTCGGCCAGGAAGACGAACTCCGGCCGGCGCGCCTTCACCCCCGCGATCGCCTCCGGCCAGAACGGCGCGCACGAGCACGGCCCTCCGCCGCTCGACGCGGCCCGCGCCTCGCCCCAGGTCCGCCCGAAGACCTCGGGCAAGACCAGCATCGCCATGTCGCACCGGACGCCGTCGCACCGCGCCGCGACGCGGGAGAGCTCCTCGCGCATCGCCGCGCGGAGGCCGGGGTGCCGGTAGTCGAGCTGCAGCGTGTCCGGCCAGCCGGGGAAGTAGGGGTCGCGGCCGTGGGCCAGGACGCGCCCGTCCACGCGGACCCAGTTCTCCGGCGCGCCCGCCAGGTCCTGCTCGGTGCCTTCGATGAAGAACTCCGGGTGAGCGCTGGTCCAGGGGTGATCCGGGCTCACGTGGTTCGGGACGAAGTCGAGGAGCAGCCGCTGCCCCCGCCGCGCCAGCCGCGCGCGCAGCCGCGCCAGCGCCGCGTCGCCGCCGTACTCCGGGGCGACGTCGTACGCCTGGATCGCGAACGGCGAGCCGGTGATGTCCTCCTCGCGCAGGTCCGGCAGGTCGCGCAGGAACCCCTCGCGCCACCCCGCGCGGCTTCGGGAGACGGCCCGGCCGGCAGGGCCCGTCGTCCAGACCCCCAGGAACCAGACCCAGTCGAACCCCAGCCGCGCGACCTCCTCGAGGAGCGCGTCGGGGACGTCGTTGAGCGTCGCCGGGCAGCCGAGGGTGCGCCCGAGCTCGCCCAGCAGGATGCGCGTGTTGAGCTGGTAGAGCAGCGGGTGGCGCGACGGGGGCGGCACGACGTCGGACGCTAGCGCGCCGCTCGCGGCGCGCGCCACCGCCCGCCCCATCATGGACGCCGCGGCCGGATCGCGGCGAGCGCCCCGCGCCGGTCGCCTGCGTCACCGCTCCATGGCCGCGAGCTCCCCCTCGACCTCGATCCCCTCCTCGAGCACCCCGGCGCCGGACGGCCGCGCGTAGACGCCGAACACCGGTTGCCTGTCGGCGCGCCGGGTGCGGCCCAGCCGCGCCA
>JAEYOU010000566.1 GCA_023411405.1 Pseudomonadota bacterium
CGTTAATGTACAAATGAACGACGCCCTTTTTAAATTCATCTGTATAGTGCTTACCTGCCATACTCGTACCTCCTTTTTAATTATCTCTGGTACGAGTTTTCGTGTCTACCTTTTTATACTAACTCCAGTCCTGATAAGGGAGGCTCATTTGATTGCAAAGGTTCGGGTTGGATAATATGACTTGGTTCAGGTGCTGGTTCCGTTTGGTCTGTCGAACTTGGTTCAGGTTTTGGTTCCATTTGGTTAGTTGGGCTTGGTTCAGGCGCTGGTTCCGTTTGATCTGTCGAGCTTGGTTCAGGTGCTGGTTCCGTTTGGTCTGTCGAGTTTGGCTCAGGTGCTGGGGATGGCTCTTCAGATACCGAAGGCGCTGGTTCTGTTTCACCTTCAAGCGAAATGTTATTCTGAATATTTGCCATATTACTTGCTGCAAAAGCAGTACCCGTTGGCACCATTGTAAATACCATAGCAATAGATAAAATTAAGCTAATACCCTTGATTATTCTCTTATTCATTTTTAGAACCCGAACCTTTCTTATGTGTTTTATAAGGCTATGTAGATATTAAAAATATTATGTAATATATAGTTATATTAAGTCATACATTGTCATATGTCAATCTTTATTTGATTCTATTTTATTTTAGTCATATTATAAATTTATAGCATTTTCGCTATACTTCCCCTATACATAATAACGAAATAAATAGTGACATGGTTACAATAATTTGGTGATTTGTTTTATATAATCTATTTAATCCTAGCTCTTCCTACTAAATGTGTTTTCGAACTATAGACATATTGATACTTGAATTAACTACAGTTATCTTTTATCTGATTTCAGATAAATCGTACTAACGACGGTTTAGATCCAACAGTCGCATATACATAGCCATGAAGAATACCCGAACCTATCTTTTTCGCCATGCTTAATAATGGTAAACTATTCGAAGTGCTGCTCTATTTCAATTGGTATTTTATTACTCCCCATTTTTTCAATTAAAGTTCTCTAAAAAAATCTTCGCTGACTGCGTTTTTTTGGGGGTCGGCGAGCCCGCATAAGGTAGGTATCCCCTGTCACAGTACCTTTTTTATTCACCCCAGTATAGCTGGTAGGTTATAACGCTAAAGCACATTAAAAAAGGTAACCGACACGCGGTTACCTTTTTTGTGAAATTAGTTAATTATTTTAGCTTACATCAATTTTAATTTCGTTCTCGAGGCTGAGATTGCGACTGCGGCGATCATTACAAAACCCTTCGCCATGTCCTGTATGAAATATGACAGGCCCATAAGGTTTAAACCATTGGAGAGCACACCCATAAGCGCGACGCCTATTATCGTGCCCAGCACGTTCGCCCGGCCCAATTTTATCGTCGTCATACCGATGAACACCGCGCTTAACGCTTCAAGCGTGTACGAATCACCTGCTGAAGGCTGACCGCTGCCAAGCTTTGCGGCCAGTAAGATACCGGCTATGGAAGCCATAACAGCGGATATCATCATGCCCGCGAACTTATACTTACGCGTATTTATACCGGACAGCCTCGCCGTCAATTCATTTCCGCCCGTAGCGTAAAGATAACGTCCTATTATTGTTTTATTCAGTATGAAGTAGGTAATGATTGTGAATACTATCATAATGATAACGAGCATAGGTATACCAGCCAGTCTCGTTTGTCCGATAAGGTTATAAATTGGAGGATTTACGCCGTAGGTGGCTTTCCCGCCGCTATACATGTAGAGTATGCCTGTTATTATTGACTGCATTCCTAGTGTTACAATAATGGACGGAATTTTGCAGAAAATCGTAATGGAAGCGTTTATCGCGCCTATTCCTAACCCCGTAAGCAGAACAAGCACGATAGTCAGGCCGGGGTCGAGTCCCTGAATGGTAATCAGGCCCATAGCCATTGTACACGTTAGCCCGATAACCGTTCCTACCGACATATCCATCTCGCCCACGACCATAGCGACGGTCATGCCAAGAGAAGCAATAGCCAATATAGATATCTGGCGGAGTACGTTTAGTATATTATCCGTAGCAATGAACCTGAAATTGTCCGTTGCGAACGTGAAGAATACTGCCACAATAATGCATGTCAGCAGCGTTGCATACTTAGCAAGCCAGCTTATATTCTTCCCCTTGCCGTCTTTTACAACCGTTCTATTACCCATTTTTAGCCACCCCTTCTTCAATCCCTAATGAGGATGCGATTAACTTGTGCTGCAGATCCGAATCGTTCCTAACGTACTCTGATACGATCTTTCCTTCGTTCATAACGTATACCCTGTCCGAAAGGCCGACTACTTCTGATATATCTGACGATACTACAAGGCAGCCCGCGCCGTTTTTTACCAGGTCCGCAATGATTTTGTACATTTCGGCGCACGCCCCTACGTCCACTCCCTCTGTGGGCTCGTCAAACATGTAAAGCCTGGTCTTGTTGCCCGCGCCCGTTATCCATTTACCGAACGAGACTTTTTGTTTGTTCCCGCCGCTTAAAAGATTTACTTTTGTATTGATGGAAGGCGTTCTTATATCAAGCTTCTTAACGGTGCTTTCAACGTCGCTTACCTGCTTTTTTCTGTTTATGACCGAAGCGCTGGTATAATCCTTAAGGAACGGCAACGTTATATTGTCCACTACAGAATCCTCAAGCAATAACGCTTTTTTCAATCTATCCTCAGGTATCAGCGCCATGCCCGCCGATATCGCTTTTTTCGTGTTCCTAGCTTCTATAACTTCTCCATACAGCTTAACTGCGCCTGATTTCTTCCTGCGTGCCCCAAATATCGTCTCTATTAACTCCGTTCTTCCGGAACCAACGGTTCCGAAAAGGCTGACGACCTCCCCCGCCCGCACTTGCAGTGAAACGTCATTTACTATTTTACCGTCGTTTAAACCGGCGACATCAAGCAGCACATCTCCGAACTTCCTTTCATATTGCGGGAATTCGGACTTTTGCTCCTTGTTTATCATCATTTTTACGATTTCCTGCTTAGAAGTTGTCTTGCTATCTACCGTACCCACGATGCAGCCGTCCCGCATAACCGTAATACGGTCGCATACCTGCAGTACTTCGTCCAGATAATGCGTAATAAAGATTACTCCCATCCCTTTATCCCTGAATTGGTACATGAGCTGGAATAACTGCTGCCGCTCTTTATCAGATAACGACGCTGTCGATTCATCAAAGATAACGATATTAGGATTCTGGTTTATTACCTTCATTACCTCAATAAGCTTGCGTTTTGCCGGGCTTAACTCGTCTGCCCTTACAGACAGGTCTATATCAAGGTTCATGCTGTGCATGAGTTCCTGCCCCTTACGCCTTAAGTCCTTTTTATCGATTACGCCACATTTGCTGCTTTCTTTTCCCAGGAATATATTCTCTACCCCGTTGAAAGAATTGATAAGCGTTCCCTCCTGCGTGACGATTCCTATCCCCTTTTCTATTGCGTCTTTGGGATGACGAAACACAACCTCCTCGTCTTCAAGAACTATCTGGCCGCCGTCGGGCGTATAAGCTCCTGTTATCACTTTTACCAGTGTCGATTTGCCCGCCCCGTTGTGTCCTACCAACCCATGGATCTCCCCGCGGCGAAGGTCAAAGTTAACATCCGTTAAAGCGTTTACGCCCGGGAATCGTTTGCAGATGCCGTTGGTTTGCATTATGATCTGCGGGTGCTCCATCGTAAATCCTCCTTGCTGCGCCCTAAACGTCTTTGACTTTTAAGGCCCCGGTTATTATCCAAAAAAGCATCACGGCTTTTTGGAGACTTCGACTGATTAGCGCAGGGAGGGGTTCTCCCTGCGCTATATTCTTGTTTTAGTACTGTTTAGAATGCGCTGTAGAAGTCAACAGCTTCGTAAGCGGGCGTCCCCTCATCGGGGATATTCGAAGTAGTGATCAGCGGAGCGTCGACATATATCGTTGTGGCGCCCACCGCTTCGTCCCACGACATACTCTGAAGAACGACCTTCTGTATGAGCTTGGCCGTCGTTACGCCCATCTGTTCAAAGGGCTGAGCAACCGTGGCGATTATCGGAAAACCGTCGCGCATCATCTTGACGGCGGATTCGTTTCCGTCAATACCTGTAACTACGATATCATCGCGTGTTTTACCAGCAGCCGTCAATACATTTGTTGCAGCCATGGCGGGCTCGTCCCAGACGCACCAGATCGCGTCTATCTGATCGCCGAAACGGGCCAGCCAGTCTTCAGTCGTATTCGCCGAATCGTTGAAGAAGTCGGCAAGATCGATATTATGATCATCAAGCACCTTTATACCGGGGCATTCTGCCAGCACGGCATTGAGAACGTTGCCTCTCTTGCGTCCGCCCGCAAAGCCACTAGCTGAAAGCACACAGATGTTTCCGCTGCCGCCTATCGCGTCAACAAGGTATGTGGACACTTTTGCAGACATGACGTTGTTGTTGCTCGTAACGTCGACGACAACGCCGTCGGTGTATCCGCTGTCTATAGTGAATATAGGTATGCCCGCATCGTTTGCTTCCTTAATAGCAGGAGCTGAAGCGCGCATATCCACCATAGAGCAGATGATAACGTCGCATCCCTTAGCAACCGCGTCGGAAATATTGTTTGCAGCTTTGGCGTCGGAATCTTCGGAGTTGACCTCCGTGATCTTCCAATTCCAGTTCTGATCTTTCAGGAATGCCGAGAAGCCGGCAAACGCCCTCTGTTCGGACTGATTTGACGCACCGCTGTGGATCCATATAATATCAAGATCCTTTGTAGCTGTGTCGCCGGCCGCACTTGTGGTCGCTCCTTCACTGGCAGCAGGATTTGTACTGGCATCTGCGGGCGCGCTGGCAGCAGGATTTGCACTCTTATCCGCATTTCCACCGCTGGCTGCAACCTCCGCATCGGAAGTACAAGCCGTAAAGAGCGTTACAGCCATCAGCAAAGTTAACAATAATGCTAAAGTCTTTTTAACCATGTCAGCCTCCAAAATTATTTATTTATATCCCTCTCTCCGGGGAAACTGAATACGTTTTGCCCCAAAGCCTTCTGCTTTATCGCACTGCACGCGGGAGTAGATGTCCTACATAATGACTGAAACGCGGAACGCGTCCTTCTGAGAAGCGGCTTCAAATGCGTTTTGAATATCGCTAAGCGCATATTTTGCCTGGATCAGGCGATTAACATTTATATGTCCATTCCCTAAAAGCTCGGAAGCGTACTGAAAGTCCGATGGTCTGCATCCGTACGTGCCGATGATGCTCAGCAGCTTATAGTGCACAAGGTTCGGGTCAAGTTCCCACTGCGGTATAGGATAACCGGCCGCAAATATCAGCAGCTTGCCGCACATTTTGGAAACGTCAAGTGCCTGCCTATATGCCGAGCTTACTCCTACCGCGACTATAACGGCGTCGACGCCCGTACCTTTTGTAAGCTCATTAACTTTCTCGTCGTATTTTTCTTCTGAAGGGTTGAACACCTTGTCAAAGCCCATGGCTTTTGCGTTCTCCGTTTTCGTATGGGATATATCCGAAATGATGACGTCCGCTCCGTAGAATCTCGCAAGACAGGCGTTGAGCATGCCCATCGTTCCCGCTCCTATAACAAGCACCTTTTCGGCCGGTTTTATATGCAGCCTCTCTATGCCCTGAACCACGGTTGCAAGCGGCTCGCAGAATGCCATTTGTTCGAACGGAAGGTCAGGATTCATTTTAAATACATACCTGGAATCCATGGCCTTGTATTCGCTGCATCCATACGACCCGTAGTACCCGAACTCGTCTGTCTCCATAGGCTTTAAGTCGGAATGCAGGCAAAGCATAGAGTTCCTGTTCTGCCTGCAGTTTTCACATTGCATGCAAGGCTGATAGATATTCGTTACAACATAGTCCCCCACGCTAACGTTCTTAACGTTTTTACCAACGCTGCAGACGACGCCAGCGTTTTCATGCCCGAACGCCATAGGGGTCTTCTGATGCGGGCGAAGCCCCAGCCACTGTTGATAATCAGTCGTACAGAGATTGCACACCTTGTTCATGATGAGCACCTGATTATCATTTATCCCCGGTATATCGTGCTCGTGTACTTCTGCGTTATGATCCCCTAAAATTACTCCAAATCTCATGTTGTATTCCTTTATATTAATTCTAAAATCATTGCTCTCTGTGACCGCTGCTTTTCAAGCGTCAGGGAATAAGCAGCACCTTAACAGCATTTGAAGTTCTTTTGTCAAGCGCCGCGGCAAATGCTTCCTTTATGTCTTTAAGCGCGAACTTATGCGTTATCAAAGCCGAAGCGTCTATCTTTCCTGAGCTTATAAGGTCGAGCGCAATTTCAAACTCCGTTTTGTAATCCCAGTAACCGTAGCTGAAGATATACTTGATATCTATTTCCTTGAAATGTGCTGCCACAGAGTCGAACGGCAACTCGCCGCGCATGCCGATAATTCCGAGCGTTCCTCTTGCTCTGAGCATTTTTACCGCCATATCCAGTATGGGGGCGCTGCCTCCCGCGCCGTCGAACACGATATCCGCTCCCCGGCCGTTCGTCAGTTCCATAACGCTCTTATATATATCAACTTTTGTTGAATTGAGCGTATATTCAAAACCCGCCTTTTTTGAGACCTCGAGTACGCCGTCTATAACGTCTATAATGACAACATTCTTAACGCCCGCGGCCTTTACCGCCTGCGCCATACAAAGGCCTACAGGCCCAGCGCCGAAAACGACGACCGTATCCCCAACATTTACCGGCACACGGTGCAGTCCGTGGACCGCTACCGCATAGCAGTCCAGCGTGGATGCTTCCTCGTAGCTTACGTTGTCGGGCAGCTTGTACACCTTATCATGCGGAGCCTTGGTATATTCTGCAAACCCGCCGGGATAGTAATAGCCTATATGCCTTAAGTTGCTGCAGAGGTAGTAGTCGCCCTGCAGGCAAAAGCTGCAGTGGCCACATCCTATGAGAGGTTCTATTCCCACGCGGTCGCCCACCTTTACGTTTGTTACGTTTTCTCCTGTTTCCACGACTTCCCCGCAGAGCTCATGGCCCATTACAGAACCTTCCGGCAGTTCGTCGCAATGCGCGCCTATAAAGTGGGCAATGTCGCTCCCACAAACACCCGCGGCACGGACTTTAACGCGAACGTCAAACTTGTCGCCTTTTTCAAGCGCTGTGTCTTTAACATCTTCAAAGCGAATGTCCCTGAAATGATGAAATACTCCCGCCTTCATAACATTACTTCCTTTCGTTTAATCTCTAATGTTTGTTTTCTGTATCAGTAATTTGCGCAAGCATATGCATCTGTTTTTTAAGCGCGGGATACAGGCTTCGGTACACCTCGTAGTATCTGTCGTATATGCCCATATTCCCGGTATCCGGTTTTACAGCCCACGGAGTTTTTATCCATTTTTCGCGCATCACGGACATATCCTTGAATGCCCCCACGCCTATACCTGCAAGGTAGGCATCCCCCGCGGGCGCACCCATACTGTTTGAAAAGCACAGCTGCTCCGAGCCCGTAACATCGCTCATAATCTGTGTCCACAGCCCGCTCTTTATGCCGCCTCCCGTTGAGATAAGCCGCGAGATATCAAGCCCCGCCGACCTCATGACGTCCAAATGATGCCGTACGCTGTAGCAAGTTCCCTCAAGTATTGCTCTGTATATGTGCGCCTTTGTATGGGAGAGCGTAAGTCCTGCTATCACTCCCTTTGCTCTGGGGTCCCAGACAGGAGAGCGTTCGCCTGCAAAATAGGGTAAAATAACCAGACCATCCGAGCCCGCGGGCATAGCCGACGCCGAATCGGATAATTGTTCGTACGCGTTTATTCCCTTTTGCTTTTCGATGTTGAGCTCATCGCTCCCGAATTCATCCCTGAACCATTTTGTTATAGACGCCGACGCCGCAGTGCCGCCGCCTACCACATACAATCCGTCAACAGGATATATGACGGTTGTAAGAGAATCCACAAATACAGGCTTGTCCGTCATGTGGAATATTATCATCGTGCTGCCGTACGTTAAGAGCGTGTCCCCGCTCTTTCCGCCCATGCTCAAGAGTTCCGCAAGAAAATCACCCGTTCCGGCGACGACCGGTGTGCCTTCGCACAACCCCGTCAGGGCGGAAGCCTGAGATGTTACCGTACCCGCGATATCGTAAGCCTCGCGGATCTCGGGGAGCTGTTCCTTAACAATGCCCACCTCGCGGCACATGTCGTCATCCCATTCGCCCGTCCCGAAGTTGTAAAACGGAGCCGTTTCTTTAGCAGTGCTGCGATCCGCTACATATTTTCCCGTGAGTTGGGCTACAACGAACTCAGACGCCTGCAGAAACATCTTTGTCTTCTTAAACAACTCAGGCTCGTTGCGTTTGAACCAAAGTATCTTTGGCCCTACCGACTGCGTCGAAAGCTCTCCTTTTGTAAGCTCCCAGATCTTTTCCCTGCCGATCTGCTCGTTAAGTATACGGATCTCTTCCTCTGTCCGCGTATCTATTCCATACAGTATGGCGTTCCGGAGAGGCCTGCCCCCTTCATCGAGCGGCAGCATGCAGGGAAATAATCCGCTTATGCCTATCGACGCTATCGATTGTGGCGCGATCCCTGATTTGCTTAAGAGATCACGCGAAACTGATACAAAATCTCCCCACCATGTCCCAAGTGCATCATGTTCCGACCACCCCGGTTTTTTATGTATTACATCATGCGGGCGATAACTGTATGCCGCCAAATTCCCGTCAAAATCGATGATGATCCCCTTTGAACCCTGTGTACCTATGTCAAAACCCATGAGATAGTTTTTAAACGTCAGCATGATGTCTTTCCTTTCGGCGGGGCAGCCGTATTGCCTCTTAAGAACTGATCAGAATACCGTCCTTAAGGCTTTGCTATGCCTTTTCATTCCTTCAGCAACGCCATGCAGGTTTCATAATCCGTTACAAGAACATCAACAAGTTTTCCTCTCAAGGCGCCTTTTATCGCTTCGATCTTGTGTCCGCCGCCCGATACGGCAACGACCTTCCCGCGTTTTGTAGGGATATCGGCCACTATAGACCTCTTAGTTATGCTGTGTTCTATGACATTGCCTTCTTTATCGAAGAAGTGCGCCAGTACTTCTCCTACCGCATTTCTCCCCTTCAATTCCCAGTACTCTATGTCGTCTACCCTTTTTTCTCCCAGCAGAGGGCCGTTATAATTCTCTTCCATCGTACCTATCGAAACGACCTTTATCTCCGCGCTGTTCGCCAGCGTAAGCGCATCCCGAATGCTCTTCTGGTTCACAAACACCTGATATTCCTCTTCCGTCTGCGCCATGCCCGGCGACCATATGCCGTAAAACGTCGAGCCCATAGACTGAGCAACCTGCTGAGCGTTATTCATAGAACTCATCGCTGCATCTGGCGCCAGTATTCCCGTCAGAGAAACGACAGCGGGATTGTTGCCGTTCGGCTTACGCGTTATGCTTTCAAAAGCGCTCGGCATGTAGCTAAGCGTCCTGCCGCCGCCTATACCCAGCAATTTGATATTCGAGAGCCATTTTCTTTCCAGATACATTGCGGCGGCTATCGTAAGGTCGTTATATATCCTTGAATTTGCGGACGGAACGACGACCGCGTCTGAAATACCGTATTTTTCTATCAGGTCATTTTCGCAGGAAAGCATATTGCAATACGGGTTGCTTATCGATATAGTTACCATTTTGATATCCGATGCCTCTTTGAGCATCCGCTGAACTTTGATTCGAGGGATATCGTATAATTCCGCTATTTTATCCTGCGTCATATCCTCGACATAATATGCCCAGGCTATCCTGGCCAGAAAATCATATTTAAAATAGTCGTCGTTCTTTATCTTCATAGGTTTTCTCCTTGTTCAAATTTGTTTCTTTTTCGGTCCAGTTTATAACAGTATACATCTAACCCGTAACGCATTTGAACCATTATTTCCTATGCTTCATTTAAGATTATCTCTCCTCCGCCTATCCCAGGGCTCTTCACTGTCCATGCTTTCCCGATACACCCGTAAAGCTGCATACGGTCACGCAGCGTTTCCTTATATCCTTCTTTAGCCAGATTCCACAGGTCATATGCGCCGTTTCCGCTTAAGTCTGCAGCAAGCAGTTTTCTGCACGCACCCTGAAACAGTTCATTGGCTATATTGACTTTATTGATACCAAGCCTGCACGCTTTTCTGATATTCTCGTCTCCGCTACCGGAGCTTCCATGTAAAACGAGCGGAAAACCGCCGCACGCTTCTTTGATGCTTACCAACCTGTCAAAATCCAGTTTGGGCTCTTTTTTATATGCTCCGTGGGCGGTACCTATCGCTACCGCGAGGCAATCTATTCCCGTCTCTTTGATAAACCTTGCAGCCATTAAAGGGTCTGTGAGCATCTCTTCCGGCGCTTTTATATTTGTACCTGAGCCGACATGGCCCAGTTCGGCCTCTACACTAACGCCGACGGAATGAGCTATTTTTACGATCTCCCTGACCTGCGCAATATTCTCCTCAAAAGGAAGCGTTGAGCGATCGACCATTACAGATGTAAAGCCGCCGCATATTGCCTGGATCGCATGTTCAAAATTCAGACCGTGATCAAGGTTCAGCGCAACCGGGACGCTTGCCATTCTGCATAACTCGGATATGTATCTGCCTGCAAAAACAAGATCAGGCGTAGAGACTGTTGCGATATCAAGTATAACTGGCGATTCAAGCTCTTCAGCCGCCTCTAAAGCCGCACGTGCATCCAGTTCCGACGAAACGTTTGGAGCTGCAATCGCATAATTGTCTTTATTCGCTTTATCAATTAATTCTTTCATTGAACATAGCATTTTGATTCTCTTTCCCCGCCAATAGAAGCGGCAGGCATTGTGATGATATCACTTAGCTGTTTTTTGCTGATCGTCTGAACATTATGTGTACATTTTTAGTCCCTTTTGTCTTTTTGTTCTTTTATTTTTCAGTTTTAAGGCTTTCTAATTTTATATTTACTGTACATTTGTTCAACTGTTGATATATTAGCACTCCTTTTCTTATACGTCAAGATATTATTTATATAATATTTTAAAATCTACACATGTTTTAGGAAAAGCCCGTTGGCAGTAGATAATTCGATTTTTTCTCTCCCTGCTTTTTCGAGAGTCTCATATCCATAAATGGATAGATTTAAATTCCTGTATTATTTATTTTTAAGCATGGCAAACGTAATTAAAATAGTATTAAAGGTTGGGGGTTTTGATATTTTTATGACGTTTATTCTACACAAATAGTAAGTATTATGGTTAACAATACATAGATGGTAATTTATAAAGTCGCTAATATATTAAAAAAATACAGAATGAATATATTTCAAATAAATGTATTGAGCTTGAATTGAAAAACGAACATACCTCAAGTAATAGTTTGAGCGGAACATAAAGAAACGGCTAGCCAGATATCCATCGCCTTGTTTAATTGCCGAAACAATGTTTTTACCACACCCATTAACAGTAAATCGTCCAATACGATGTCCAATTGGAAGTTTTGTACTCCCCTATATTTTCAATTAAAACTCATTAAAAAAACTTTTCGTTGGCTACGCTTTTTAAGGGGTCAGGGAGCCCGCATAAGGTAGACACCCCCTGTCACAGTACCTTTCTTCAAATAGCGAAAAATACATTCATAAGTCCCTAATTTGCATGGGTGGTTCGAAATACTCGTTAAATATTAACTATTACTCCATTAAGATATAATAATGACAAAGTATATAAGGTGTGTTAAAATAAATACAATTGCTTTTATTATTTGGGTGGTAGATCAAATGCACCTATTTGATGTCCTTCCGAAAGAAATATTCTCTATTTTAGCGTCGCCGAATCAGCTTATCTACTATAATGCTCTAGCTGTGCTATACGATGCTTTTCGGGAGAATCTAAAAATTCCAAAAAACACTTTTTATATGATGATCCGAAGTAGGCTGGAAGATGAATTGGCATGCTCTGAATTTAGTGAAGATGGGATATCCGAAGAAGAGGAACAGGATCTTTCCGGCAGAGCACGCTTTCTTATTCGTAAACTTAAAGAAAGAGGATGGATTGATCTTGAACGCGGTGATGACTTTGAAGAATACGTCATTTTACCGGATTACAGTATTAAACTTCTTGAGTTGTTCTCGGAACTAACGTCTGAAAATATATCAAGCGGCTTTTCTTTCGTCTATGAAACGTATTCCACACTTCGCATGGCTAATGAAGACCCGGATGGTGGAGCATACGAAAAAATGATGGCACTTTTCGGGGCATATGACAAAACCCTGGCGCTGTTCAAGATGCTCAAGACAGTATATCATAATATAAACCGCTATTTTCAGCAGCAAATTGACATGCGTGATGTGAATCAAGTTCTCTCCATGCATTTTGATGATTTTCTACAACATATCGTTGAAACATATATTCGCCCGCTTAAAATCAAAGATTCTGTTCCCAAATATAAAGTGCCAATACAGCAAGTTTTGGGCTCATGGCTGGAAAGCGATGATCTAATAAATGCCATGGCAAATACAGCTTTACAAGAGAAGCGTTTTGACTCTTTTGATAAATGCCGGGCCGATATTATATCCAAACTGTTTTTTGTTAAAGAAAGCTATGAGGATTTTGAAAATGAATATCTTAATGAGATTGATTTTAAGATACGCAGATATACCCGAGCTACGACACAGAAAATTGAGAGTTTATCAAATAACGATCAGACAGTTCGCGGGAATTTAATCTACTTGCTCAGCGCTCTTACGGATGCATCAAATACCATTGAAATGACCGATAAAATACAGCCTGTCTTTCAGATATTTGAGCAGGTGTGGATTAGTGAAGGAAGCCTCTACTCACAGCATAGAGCTGGTAGACGAGAAAGGCGAGATCCTGTACTAATAAGCGAAGAAGCTGTTGATCTAAGTAAGAAAGCTCAAGATGAATTTGGATCGGCTGTTAATAGCCCATATAGCAAGAAAAAAATCCGCCTTTTCATGGAAGAACTAATGGAGAATGCTGACATAGCCTGTACCGGAGATATGAAAATCGCAAATGACATGGCCTACATAATTTCCGGGTTAGCGGTAATTGCCGGAAGCGACAGGGATAGTTTCTATCGAGTTGAACTATAGAATTATATCATAACATACTCTTTTTAAGCCGTTGGCACACAAATAGCACACAAGCAATTATTACCAAAAAACCATAACCACCCGTCCAACGGGTGGTTTGCACAAGGGCTATAAGCCCATGTTACCGGCCAGCGCCTAAAGACGCTGGCTTTCACATTTGTTCAAGCCTCTAATGCCTTTGCCACTTTTGCCA
>JAEYOU010000648.1 GCA_023411405.1 Pseudomonadota bacterium
GCCCCCTCCAGCGCCGCCAGGAACCGGCTCGCCTCCGAGACCCAGCCGAGGATCCCGCCCTGGGCGGCGATCATCCGCAGGCCGACCTCGTGGAACTCGGCGAAGTACGAGCCGCAGCAGTCACCCAGCACCAGGCACCGGAACCCGCGGTCGTTCGCCTCGCGCACGGTGGTGTGCACGCAGATCTCCGTCGTCACCCCGCACACCACCAGCGCCTCGATCCCCCGGTGCAGGAGCACGGCGTGCAGATCGGTGGCGTGGAAGGCCCCCTTCCCCGGCTTGTCGATCACCGGCTCGCCGGGGGCGGGGGCGAGCTCCGGCACGATGTCGTGCCCGGGCTCGCCGCGGACCAGGATCCGTCCCATGGGGCCCGGATCCCCGATCCGCAGCCGCGGCGCCCCGCGGGCCAGCTTGGCCGGGGGCGCGTCGGAGAGGTCGGGCCGGTGGCCCTCGCGCGTGTGGATCACCAGCATCCCGGCGCCGCGCGCCGCGGCGAGCACGGCCCGGCTCTGCCGTCGCGCGCCGGCGAGGCGTCCGACGTCGTTGCCCAGCGCCTCGCCGAAGCCGCCCGGCTCGAGGAAGTCGCGCTGCAGGTCGATGAAGAGCGCGGCGGTCCGGGCGGGGTCGAGCTCGAACGGACCGGGTTCGGCGGCGACGATCACGGGACGCCTCCCGGTGGGAGCACCTCATCGGCGGGTGCGAGGGCGGCGTCCCCGGCGATGCTCACGTGCGCCACCGCCACGCGCCAGCCGCACGCCAGCCGCACCCACGTCTGCGTCTGGCGCCCCACGCGGCCGGCGTCCTCTCCGAGGAACTCGGTCGAGACGGTCGCGACGTCCCTCCCGAAGGCGGTCACGACCGTGCGGGCCAGCCGGCGCGCCGGCCAGACCGGCGCCATGCGCCGCCGCTGGGCGCGGATGGCCTCCGCGCCGTAGCCGTGCTCGGCCAGGCCGTAACGGACCGCCCGGCGATCGTCCCAGAAGAACGCGTCCAGGGCGACGAGGTCGTGCGCCCGCAGGGCTGCCTCGTAGCGCGCGAAGGCGTCGGAGACCTCGGCGACCACGTCGGGCAGATCGACGTCGCCGGTCACGGCGCGCCCTGCCCGACCGCGTCCAGGAGCGCCCCCGAGGTCGCCACCGCGCCGAACACGCCGCCCTGCATCTTCACCATCCGCAGCGCGGCCAGGTGGTTGCCCGGGTCGGTGGCCCCGCAGCCGTCCTCGAGCAGCAGGCACTCGAAGCCGCGATCGTTGGCCTCGCGCATGGTGGTGTGCACGCAGACGTCGGTGGTGATCCCGCACAGCACCAGGTTGCGGACTCCCCGGCTGCGCAGGATCAGCTCGAGGTCGGTGGCGCAGAAGGACCCCTTCCCCGGCTTGTCGATCACCACCTCCCCCTGGGAGGGCTGCAGCTCCGGGATGATCTCCCAGCCGGGCTCGCCGCGGACCAGGATGCGCCCGCAGGGGCCCGGATCGCCGATGCCGGCGCCGATGCGGCGCGAGCGCCACCGCTTGTTGGCGGGCAGGTCGGAGAGATCGGGACGGTGGCCCTCGCGCGTGTGGATCACCGGGAAGCCGAGCGTCCGGAAGCGCCCGAGGACGCGGCGGATGGGCTCGATGGGCTTCCGCGTCAGCGCGACGTCGTACTTCATCCGATCGACGTAGCCGCCCAGCCCGCAGAAGTCGTGCTGCATGTCGATGATGACGAGGGCCGTGTCGGCCGGGCTGAACCCTCCGTCGAACGGCCAGGGGTACGGATCGGCGGCTACGGTGCGGTAGGTCACGTGGCAGCTCCAGGAAGGTCGCCCAACGGTGTTCCTTCCTGCAGCCCGCGTGCCGCGTGCGCGCTCGCGCGGACTCGCGCCGGCAGGTCGGCCGGGCAGGCGTCCGCCCCGGATCCGCGCAGCTCGCTGACGGCGATGCGGGCAGGGAGCACGCGCTCCTCGCTGGGGGCCCACCGCCCCAGGGTCAACCTCGGGCATTCACCTGGGGTTTCAGGGGTGGGGGCGCTCGGCCCGCGAGGCGTGCTCGCATTCGCGGTTGACTTCGCGTGGCCGCTGTTCGAGACCAGGCCCGCATCCCCGCCCACCACTCGCCCGTGGAGTCCCCATGTCCGGATCCAGCTCGCGGAGCTCCTGTCTCCTCGCCGTCCTCTCGCTCGCGGTCGCGTGCGCCCAGCCGAGCGGCGAGGCCGCGGTCGCCGGCGGCGCTCCGGGCGCCGCCGTCGAGGGCCACTTCCAGATGGAGAACCTGGGCCGCGGCGTGGTGGCGGTGCAGGTCGCGACCGGCGTCTACGTCGGCTGGCGCATGCTCGGCTGGGAGTACGACGCGGCCGATCCCTCCACCGTCTCGTACGAGGTCTCGCGCGACGGCGTCCGGATCGCCCTCGTCACCGACAGCACGAACTACCTCGACCCCGAGGGCACGGCCGGCGCCACCTACACGGTGCGCGCGATCGTGAACGGCCTCGTGAAGGCGAGCTCTCCCGCGACGCCGGTCTGGGCGCAGAGCTACCTGCGCGTCCCCCTGCAGCTCCCGCCCGGCGGCACGACCGAGCCGCCCTGCAGCGACGCCGGCACGGCGTACACCTACGCGGCCAACGACGGCAGCGTCGGCGATCTCGACGGCGACGGCGAGTACGAGCTCGTCCTCAAGTGGGACCCGTCCAACGCCAAGGACAACGCGCAGTCCGGCTGCACGGGCAACGTCTACCTCGACGCGTACGAGCTGGACGGCACGCGGCTCTGGCGGATCGATCTCGGCCGCAACATCCGCGCCGGCGCCCACTACACGCAGTTCGTGGTGTACGACCTCGACGGGGACGGCACGGCCGAGCTGGCGGTGAAGACCGCGCCCGGCGCGAGGGACGGCACCGGCGCGTACCTCCACACCGGCCCGGCGGAGGAGGACGACGACGCCGCCGATCACCGCAACGCGAGCGGCTACGTCCTGAGCGGCCCGGAGTACCTGACCGTCTTCGCCGGCGCGACCGGCGCCGAGCTCGCGACGGTGCTCTTCGACGTGCCGCGCGGGAACGTCGGGTCGTGGGGCGACACCTACGGCAACCGGGTGGATCGCTTCCTCGCCTCGGTGGGGTTCGTGAGCGACGCCGGGGACGGCTCCCGGGCCGCCAGCGGCCGCCCCAGCGTCCTCATGGCCCGCGGCTACTACACGCGGGCGACGATCACCGCGTGGAACTGGCGCGACGGCGCGCTCACCGAGCTCTGGAGGGCGGACAGCGACGCGGGGACCGCGTTCGCCGGGCAGGGCGCGCACACGATGGCGATGGCGGACGTGGACGGCGACGGCGCGCAGGAGGTCGTCTACGGCGCCTCGGTGATCAACAGCGACGGGACCGCGCGGTGCCAGACGGGCCTCGGCCACGGCGACGCGCTGCACGTCGGCGCCTTCGTGCCGGGTCGGGACGGGCTGCAGGTGTTCATGCCCCACGAGGAGAAGACCAGGCCGTCCTGGGATCTCCACGACGCGAGCACCTGCGAGGTGCTGCAGCAGGGCGCGGTCCGCAACGCGGACACCGGGCGCGGCGTGGCGGGCGACGTCTTCGCCGGGAACCCCGGCGCGGAGCTCTGGGCGAACGGCAGCGGTGGGATCGTCGCGGCCGCCACCGGCGCGATCGCCGGCGCCATGCCGGCGTCGACGAACTTCCTCGTCTGGTGGGACGCGGACGAGAGCCGCGAGCTCGAGGACGGGGTCTCCGTGACCAAGTACGGCGGCGGCGTCCTCCTGACCTGCGGCGCGTGCGCCTCGAACAACGGCACCAAGGCGACGCCGGTGCTCTCCGCGGACCTGCTCGGCGACTGGCGCGAGGAGGTGATCTGGAGGGAGTCGGACGGCGCGGCGCTCCGGATCTACACCACGACCGACGTCACCTCGCGCCGGATCTACACGCTCATGCACGACCCGCAGTACCGGGCGCAGGTCTCGTCGCAGCAGACCGGCTACAACCAGCCGCCGCACCCGAGCTTCGCGATCGGCAGCGGCATGTCCCCGCCGCCGAGGCCCGACATCACCGCGCCGGGGAACCCGGACCCGAGCTACACCCTCACGATCGCCGTGCTCGGCGACGGCGCGACCTCGCCGGCGGCCGGGGCGCAGAGCTACCCGGAGGGCGCGATCGTCAGCGTCACCGCGGTCGCGGCGCCCGGCGCCACGTTCGTCGGGTGGAGCGGGGCGGCGGACGGGACCGAGAACCCGGTGTCGATCACCATGGCAGGCGACAGGTCCCTGACCGCGACGTTCGTGCCCAGCCGCACGCTCACCGTCGCCGCCCGCGGGAAGGGCACCACCGATCCCGCGCCTGGCGCGTGGGCCTATCCGGACGGCACGGTCGTGACGGTGACCGCGATCCCGGAGAGGGGGGCCCGGTTCAAGGGCTGGTGCGGGGCCGCGACGGGCACCGCCAACCCGCTGACGGTGACCCTGTCCTCCGACGCGACGCTGACCGCGATCTTCTCGGGCGGGGGGAACAAGCACTGCCGGGAGGAGCGCCGCGCCCAGCGGAGGCGGGAGCAGCTGCACTAGCGACCATTGTCGGCGCGGGGGAGTACAACCCCCTCATGGAGGAGGCGAAGGGCTTCGTCGTCGCAGCCTGGGACGAGGGGCGCGAGGACCGTACCAGGGCACGTCGCGCCACCGTGGCCGGACGGTTCTTCCTGACCGGCCGGCTCGAGGACGGCCGCAGCTTCGCCGCCGTGGTGACGGCGCCGAGGCCCGCCCTCTACGTCGCCCGGGAGCGTGGGCGCGTCGCCCTCGGCGCGCTTCACGGCGCCTCCCTCGATCCCGAGGCCTGGTCGGACCTCGAGGGTGCCCCGCTCGCGCGGCTCGAGGTGGCGCACGGCGCGGACGACGCCGCCGTGCGCGCGCTCGAGGCCGCGCACCTCCCGGTGCTCGGGCGTGATCGGGCCCGGGCGAACGAGTCGCTGCTCGCGCTCGGCCTGCGGGGACCGGTGGTGCTCCGCGGCCCGGTCACGCCGGGGCGGCGGGTCGACGTGGTCTTCGTCGAGCCCACGCTCGCGCCCGGCCGGCACACGACCGCGCTGGCGTGGCTGGCGCTCGACATCGAGACGGATCGCGCGGGGACGGTGGTGGCCGTGTCGCTCGCGGGAGCGGGAGGGGCCGGGGAGGTGCTGTTCGTCGGCCCGGAGCTGGGCGTGTCGGGGGTCGCCTCGTTCCGGACCGAGGCGGCGCTCCTGGCGGCGCTGGCGGGGCGCATCCGGGCGCGGGATCCCGACGTGATCACCGGCTGGAACGTGATCGACTTCGACCTGCGCGTGCTCGCCGGGCGGTTCGCGGCCTGCGGCGTCCCCTTCGACGTGGGGCGGACCTCCGCGCCGGCGTCGTTCGTCGAGCGCGAGGGGCGCCGCGCGGCGTTCCAGGTCGCGGGGCGCGCGGCGCTCGACGCAATGCGCCTCGTGCGCGCCTCGGGCGAGCGCTTCGACGACCTCTCCCTGGAGGCCGTGGCGCAGGCGGTGCTCGGCGAGGGCAAGTCGGTGTCGGCCCGCGGCCGCTCCAAGCTCGACGAGCTC
The DNA here is from genome assembly GCA_023411405.1 of Pseudomonadota bacterium. Taxonomy (GTDB): domain Bacteria; phylum Myxococcota; class Myxococcia; order Myxococcales; family Anaeromyxobacteraceae; genus Anaeromyxobacter. The sequence goes on from JAEYOU010000648.1 coordinate 5,545, forward strand.
GATCGCCTCCGCCGGGCCGAGCCGGAGGCGTTCTGCGCGTACTGCCTGCGGGACGCGGAGCTGGTGCTGCGCATCCTGGCGCGGACGGGCCTGGACGTCCTGACGG
>JAEYOU010000650.1 GCA_023411405.1 Pseudomonadota bacterium
GGCGCGCGTCGCTCCCGAGGGCGGCAGCGGCGAACGAGAGGAAGCGCGACGGGCGCGAGGTGACGCCGAGCTCCCAGCTCCCGGCGTCCTCGAGCGCGCCGTCACCCGAGCGGATCCACGTCCACCCGAGGCCGAGCGACGCGGAGCGGCCGTCGGTGAGGGCGAGCGCGAGCCGCGAGCGCTGGTACTTCGCGAGCGGCGCCGCGCCGGGGCGGAGCCACTCGTGCCCGAGCCCGAGGGCGAGCGGCCCGAGGCGGTCGGCGACGTAGACGCCGTCGCCGAGGGTCCGGCGCCCGGGCACGCCCTCGTGGAAGTACTGCAGGGCGAACCCGCCGACGAAGCCGACGCCGGCCGGGTTCACGTCGAGCGCGATCGGCTCCTCCGCCGCGGCCGCGCCGAGCACCGGCAGCGTGAGGCCGGCGGGGAGGCCGCGCTCGCGGTCGTCGGCGGCGAGCTGGGCTTCGGCGGGGAGGGCGAGGGCGAGGAGGAGGATGGGGAGGGGGCGTGGACTCATGGAGGGCTCGGATCCGTGGAGCGAGAAGCCGGGGTGCGGGACCGGGAGCGGGTTCGTTTGCGGGGCCGGTGACGGGAGCGGCTACGGCGGCGGGGGCGGGTCACGCGCGTGCGCCGGACCCGTGCCTCGTCCCCGTCCCCGGTCCCGTTCCCGGCTCCGCAACCGCTCCCGGTCCCGGTCCCGGTCCCGCACCCGGTCTTCTATGAGTCCGTCCGGTCAGCCCTCGACCTTCGAGGGTCACTCCCCGTCCGCGTCCTCGACGGTCCGGAGGTGCTCCTCCCCGAGCGGCACCAGGTTCCCCGCCCGGTACTGCTGGAACACCTCCAGGATCTGCTCCTTGTGCGGGCGCACCTTGCCGAGCGGGCACTTCTCCCACTCCTTCCGCGGCTCGTCGCAGTACCCCATCCGCTTGTCGCCGCACTTGGGCTGGAGGTGCGTCCCCAGCTCCGGCGCCGCCCGCATCACCTCGCGCCGCATCAGCGCGACCATGTGGCGGATCTCCCACTGGGCGCGCCAGCACAGCCGGAGATCGGCGATGTGCAGGAGCTCGGTGAAGTTCACCATCACCTGGAAGTTGGTCGGCGTCGCGTTGGGCAGGACGAACCGCGCGTCCTCGGCGGGGATGCCCTTCGCGAGCGCCTCCTCGTACACCCGGGTGATCTCCCGCATGAGCCGGTCGTACGCGTCGCCGAGCCCCGCCTTGTCCCAGGTCTTCGGCATCACGTAGTCGAGGCGCTCCTCCTTGTAGCGGACGTAGCGCTGCGACTGCTGCTCGAACGAGATGCCGATGCGGTGGCGCACGAACTGGTGCGAGAGGGCGCGCGAGACGCCGGAGATGCCGAACCAGAACACGACCTGCTCGAGCGGGGAGGCGTGACCGGTCTTGAGCCGCTCGTTCACGAATCCGCGGATGGTCTCGGGCGCGATCCGCCCGTCGCGGATCTCCTCCCAGACCTCGCCCGGGGTCTTGGGGGTGTAGCAGGTGCGGTAGGCGCCGTAGAGCTTCTGCAGCGGGTCCCGCGCGAAATCGATGAGGTGGACCTCGAGTGCCATGAGGCCGCGGACTATAGCGCCCGGGCCCCACACGCGGCCACGGTGAGCCGCGGGCCCGTGTTAAGCCGTACCCATGAGCGACGGAAAGCCGGCGTCGGCGTCCCGGATCGAGACCACGCACATCGTCATGCCCTCCGACGCGAACGCGTTCGGAACGGCGTTCGGCGGCACGGTCATGGCCTGGATCGACCTCGCCGCCAGCATGGCGGCCATGCGCCACGCGCGGCTCCCGGTGGTGACGGCCTCGGTCGACCAGCTCAACTTCCTGGCCCCGATCCGCGTCGGGGACATGGCGATCCTGGTCGCGCGGGTGAACGCCACGTTCGCGAGATCTCTGGAGGTCGAGGTGGAGGTGGTCTCGGAGGGACCGGCGAGCGGGGTTCGGCGGCGGTGCTGCGACGCGTTCCTCACCTTCGTCGCCGTCGGCCCGGACGGAGAGCCCACCCGGGTCCCGCCGCTCCGCTGCGAGACGGAGGAGGAGAGGCTCCGGGCGGAGCAGGCGGTCGCCCGGCGAGAGGCGCGGCTCGCGTACCGCCGGATCGGGACACCGCAGGGAGCGGTTCGGCCTTGAGCGCGCGGCCGGCCGCGGCGATGATCGCCCGCCCGCCCGGCAGGCGGGGCTCGTCCCCGGGGATCGAACCCTTGCACCGCACGCTCATCGCCGTCGCCGCCGCCGTAGTCGCGCTCGCGGCCTGCCAGCCCAGGGTGCGCCGTCCGCCGGGCGACGAGGCGCCGTACCCTGCGCTCGACCTCGCGGCCATCGACCGGACCGCGGAGCCCTGCGAGGACTTCTACCAGTACGCCTGCGGCGGCTGGATCGCGGAGACGGCCGTCCCGGCGGACCGGACCTCGTTCGCGCGCGCCGCGGGCGAGCGCGAGGAGCGGAACGCGCGCCTCCTGCGGCGCATCCTCGACGACGCGCGTGCGGGGAAGGTCGACCCCCAGGATCGGTTCGGCCGCAAGGCGGGCGACTTCTACGCGGCGTGCATGGAGGAGGCGGACGTGGACGCGCGCGGCCGCGCCGAGCTCCAGGCGGAGTGGGCGCGCCTCGACGCCATCGGCGATCGCGGCGGCCTCGCGGACGAGCTCTCCCGCCTGACCGCCATGGGCGTCGCGGCGCCCTACACCGTGCGGGCGGCGGTCGATCCCGAGGACCCGCGGCGGAGCGTCCTGACGC
>JAEYOU010000706.1 GCA_023411405.1 Pseudomonadota bacterium
CGTCACCCTGACGGCGGCCCCCGCGACCGGCTCGTCCTTCGGCGGCTGGAGCGGCGCCTGCACCGGCACCGGGAGCTGCGTCGTCTCCATGACGGCGGCCCGGTCCGTCAGCGCGAGCTTCACGGGCGGCGGCGGCCAGACCAGCGCGGGCTGCGGGCGGGCCCCCGGGATCCCGAGCAGCCAGTACAACAACGGCAGCACCATCGCGATCACGGCCGCGAACATGCAGCGGCGGTACATCCTCAACGTCCCGACCAACTACGACAACTCCCGGCCGTACAGGCTCGTCATCGCCTTCCACCAGCTGGACGGGAACGACAAGCAGATGTACGCCAACGGCTACTACCACCTGCTCAACCTCTCCAACAACAGCGCCATCTTCGTCGCGCCCAACGGGCAGAAGAACGGCTCCGCCTGCACCGGGACCGGAAACGGCGACGGCGGGTGCGGCTGGCCGAACACGAACGGCTCCGACATCGCGCTCGCCGACGCGGTCGTGGCCCAGGTCGCGCAGAACTTCTGCGTCGACATGAGCAAGATCTTCGTGACGGGCTGGAGCTACGGCGGCAGCATGTCCTACCGGACCTCGTGCGACCGGGCGCTGGGCGGGTCGGGGAGCTGGTCGGTCCGCGGCGCCGCCGTCTACTCCGGCGCGCAGCTCAGCGGCAGCTGCACGCCGAGCAGGCCGGTCGCGTACTACGGCTCGCACGGGACCGGCGACAGCGTGCTCAGCTACGATCAGGGGCTGACGCTGTTCCGGAACTTCGCCACCGCCAACGGCTGCACGTACACGACGCCGGCGCGGGCGACCGGGGCCCACGTCTGCACCAGCATGTCCGGGTGCCGGTCGGGGTATCCGGCGACGTTCTGCTCGTTCAACGGCGGGCACACCCCCGACCCGTCGGACGGCGGCACGAGCTGGCAGTACCAGGCCGTCTGGAACTTCTTCTCGCAGCTCTGATCCGGACTCCGGCGCCGCCCCGCTGCACGCTCCGTCGTGCAGCGGGGCGGCGTCTTTCGTGCGCGCGCGCCGCGGGCCGGGGTCCTCCGTGCGCCGCCGCGCCGTTCACCCCTCCCGCTGGAGCTCCTCCAGCCTCCGCTGCGCCGCCTCCCACTCCGCGTAGAGGTCCTCCAGCGCTGCGCGCGCCGCCGCCTGCCGCTCGATGAACGGCCGCGCCCGCGCGAAGTCCTCGTAGAGCGCGGGATCCGCGAGCGCCGCGGTCGTCTCCTTCTCCTCCGCCTCCCGCTCGGCGATCTGCGCCTCGAGCCGCGCGATCTCGTCGCGCACCGGGCGCTCGCGGCGGCTGCGCGCGTTCCGGGCCTCGGCCTCCGCCCGGCGGCGGTCGGCGGGGCGCTCGTTCGACCCGTCGGGGCGCACCCCGGGAGCGCGCCCGTCGGCAGGCTCGGGGCGCGCGGCGGCGGCCTCCTCGAGCTGCCGCTGGTGGTACAGCCAGTCGTCCAGGTTCCCCGGGAAGGGCAGCACGCCGCCGTCCTTCACCTCCCAGACGACCGTGGCGAGCCCGTTCAGGAAGCTCCGGTTGTGCGACACGAAGAGGAGCGTCCCCTGGTAGGACTGGAGCGCCTCGATGAGCGCCTCGGCGGAGTCGAGGTCGAGGTGGTTCGTCGGCTCGTCCATGACGAGCAGGTTGGCCGGCACGAGGAGGAGCTTCGCGAGCGCCACCCGCGCCCGCTCGCCGCCGGAGAGGACCCCGACGCGCTTCTCGACGTCGTCGCCCGAGAACAGGAACGAGCCCGCGACGCTCCGCACGTAAGCCTCGCCGCGGTCGGGGACGAGATCCCAGAGCGTCTCGAGGATGGTCTTGTCGGGATCGAGGGTGCCGGTGCCGCTGGTGCGGAGCTGGCCGTCGGAGTCGCGCTTGTCGAAATGGTGCTGGGCGTAGTAGCCGGCCACGACGCCGTGCCCGAGCACGATCTGCCCGCCGTCCGCCGCGAGCTCGCCGGCGACGATCCGGAGCAGGGTGGTCTTCCCCGCGCCGTTCGGCCCGATGACGCCGACCCGCTCGCCCCGGCCGATCCGCGCGTCCACGCCCCGGTACACGACGCGCGGGCCGAACGCCTTCCGCACGCCCTCGAGCCGCAGCACCTCGCGCCCCGAGCGCGGCGCCTCCGCGAACTGGAAGCGCAGCGTGTCGCGGTGCTCGAGGACCTGCACCTCCTCCATCTTCTCGAGCTGCTTCTCCTTGCTCTTCGCCTGCCGCGCCTTGGTCGCCTTGGCCCCGAACCGCTCGATGAACCGCTCGAGCTGGGCCCGCTTCGCCTCCTGCCGCTCCGCCTGGGCGAGGAGCCGGAGCTCCTCCTCGGCGCGCTGCCGGCGGTACTCGTCGTAGGTGCCGGCGTAGCTGCGCAGCCCCTCCGGCTCGAGCGAGAGCACCCGGCCGATCTGGCGGTTCAGGAACTCGCGGTCGTGCGACACGAGGAGCAGCGCCTTGCGCTTGCTCCGGAGGAAGGCGTCGAACCAGGTGAGCGTGGGGATGTCGAGGTGGTTCGTGGGCTCGTCGAGCAGGAGCAGGTCGGGGTCCGTGAGCAGGAGCCCCGCCAGCGCGGCGCGCATCTTCCAGCCGCCCGAGAGGTTGCGCGCCGGCTCCTCGAGCCGCTCCGGCGCGAAGCCGAGCCCGAGCAGGATGCGCTCCGCCCGCCGCCGGCCGTAGTGCTCCTCGAAGTGGTCGAGCTCCTCGTGCAGCTCGGCGAGGTCCTGCGAGAGCTCGAGCTGCTCGGCCTCGTCCCGGGCCGCCCCGAGCGCGGCCTCCGTGGTCGCGAGCCGCCCCTCCAGCGCTGCGCGCCCCGGCACCGTCGCCAGCACGGACTCGACGAGCGGCAGATCGGGGAGGGCGGTCACGTCCTGCGGCAGGTATCCGACGCGCGCGCCGCGGCGCATCGTGAGCTCGCCCGCGTCGGGCGAGAGCTCGCCGGAGAGGATCTTGAGCAGCGACGACTTGCCGGTGCCGTTCGCGCCGACCAGGCCGATCCGGTCCTGCGGGCCGATCGAGAACGCCGCCCGGTCGAAGATGATCTTCGGGCCGTACGCGAGGGAGAGCTGTGTCGCCGAAACCAGGCTCATGAGGGGTCACCGGGACCGGCACTGTTAACGTTTCTTCATGCGCGGGACAAGCCTGGGATGGCGGCGCACACCATGCTCTCCCCGTCGCCGCCGCCCATGCCGGGCGGCCGCGGGCCGGCCCTCGGGGCCGGCGACGGAGATCGCCATGAAGCGCACCCTGCTCACCCTGGCCGGCCTGGCCAGCGTCGTCGCCCTCGCCGGCTGGGGAGGGCGCTGCGGCCATCACCGGAGCCACGACCCGGCGGAGATGGCCGCGTTCGTGACCGACCGGGTGGACGACGCGCTCGACGACCTCGACGCGACCGACGCCCAGCGGAAGCAGATCCACGCCATCAAGGACCGCCTGCTCGAGAGGGGCGCCGCCGTGCACCAGGGGCGCGAGGCGGTGCACGCCGAGGTGCTCGCGCAGTGGCAGAGCGCCAACCCCGACCGGGCTCGCCTCCACGCGCTCGTGGACGAGCGGTTCGAGAAGATGCGGGCCCTCGCCCATGAGGCCGTGGACGCCGGGGTCGAGGCGCACGGGGTCCTCACGCCGGAGCAGCGCGCCCAGGTGACGAAGAAGGCCCAGCGGATGCACCGCTGGATGAAGTAGCGGCCCGCGGGGAGGGGCCGTGCCCCTCCCCGCGCGTGGCGCGGGCCCCACCTCACTCAACGATCGAGTCGGCGATTACAATGCCCACCGTGCCCGAGACCGCCGCCGCGACGCCGCTCCTGGCCCTCCTCGTCGAGGACGACGCGCGGCTCGCGGCCCTCACCCGCGAGTACCTCGAGGGCCACGGGGTGGCCGTGGTGGTCGTCGGCGACGGGCGGCGCGGGCTCGCCGAGGCGCTGGGCGGCAGGTTCGACGTCGTGCTGCTCGACCTCATGCTGCCGGGCAAGGACGGCCTCGAGGTGTGCCGCGAGCTGCGGGGCCGCTCCGACGTGCCGATCATCGTGCTCACCGCCCGCGGCGAGGAGGCCGACCGGGTGATGGGGCTCGAGCTCGGCGCCGACGACTACCTCGCCAAGCCCTTCTCGCCGCGCGAGCTCCTGGCGCGCATCCGGGCGGTCACCCGGCGCGCGAAGGGGCGGGCGGGACCGGCGCGGGGCGTCGTCCGCGTCGGCGCGCTCCGGATCGACCCCGCCGCGAGAACCGTGGAGCTCGACGGCGCGCCCGTGCACCTCACCGCCTACGAGTTCGCGCTCCTCGAGGCGCTCGCCCGCCGCGCCGGGCGCGTGCTCTCGCGCGAGCAGCTGATGGAGCTCGCGCGCGGCAGCGCGGAGGACGCGTTCGATCGGTCCATCGACGTCCACGTCTCGCGCCTGCGCCAGAAGCTGGGGGACGATCCGCGCCGGCCGCGGCTCATCAAGACGGTCCGTGGCTCCGGCTACGTGCTGGCCGGGGAGGGGGAGTGAAGCGGCCGCCCGCCGCCGCCCCCGGTGCCCGGCGGCGCCGCGGCGGCACCCTGTTCTGGCGCGTCTTCCTGCACGGTCTCCTCGTCATCCTCCTCGTCGTCCTGGCCATGGGCGCCGTGGCGCACGTCGCCCGGACCGGGTGGTGGTGGGAGGCGGAGCGGGTCTCGCGCTACGCCACGGAGCGGGTCTCGGACCTGCAGGCCGACCCCGTGGCGTTGCAGGTCGAGCTGGGGCGCGTGTACGAGGCGTACGGCGTCGTCGCCACGGTGTACGGCCCCGACGCCCGCACGGTCATCGCGTCCAGCGCGGCGCCGCCGCTCGCGCCGCTGCTCGCGCCCGGCGCGCAGGAGGGGCGGGGGTTCCCGTT